>NZ_JAUBVD010000049.1:6165-46827 GCF_036705675.1 Microcoleus sp. AT8-A3 | reverse complement strand
ATTTCAGCCTAAAAGCGTTTGGCTTCCAAGTTTTCACAACTGATAAAGAAATCCGACCGACATCTGCGGAATGTGGGATTTAATTCTCATTCCATCTGCGGTTTGCCTATTACATCAAAAATTTAGGCAAGAAGTTTAATCAAGAAAAAAGGCAGGGGGAAAAATGTTTATAGTAAGGCCTTTAGTCATTAAAAAGGTAAAGGATCAGGTTCTGACGGTAACAGACTTACGCCAGTATAAGCTGATTGGAGTCTATCAAAAATGTATTCAAAAGCTTCTTCAAAGTGTCTGGGTTCATCAATGAGAATCTTGAATTCGTGACCCCAAGGATAAACGGTGACAATGAAATTGTCAATAACTTTGTTAACACTCAAAGATATTTCGACTGTTTCGCGATCGCCATTTTCGGGAGTTTCGGGATTTTCACAAACATCGATCGCACCATCAAAATACAGAATGCCATTGTCATCAAACTTCTGATTTTGCTTTTGAATCGGGCATTCCAAATAATCGCTCATTTGCGTGATAAAAATGTCACTAAAATCCTGACAAGCTTCGCAGGATTCGCGGTATGCTTGCCGGGATGCGGCGTAAGCTTTGCAAAGTTTCTCAAATTTAGACATAGAAATTACCAGTGTTAACTGCCCAACATATCAAATATTAGCTCGCAGACGCAATATTTTTAACAAGGTGTTGAATTGATCTGGTAAAGGTGCGATCGCCTCTATTAATTCTCCGGTTACGGGATGCTGCAAAGTCAGCCGCCATGCGTGGAGGGCTTGTCCGGTTAAATTGACGCCGATAGAACGGTTGGAACTGTACATCGGGTCGCCGACAATCGGATGTTTTATCTCGGCTGTATGCACGCGAATTTGATGGGTGCGGCCTGTTTCTAATTGATAGTGCATTAAGCAATAGTTGCCGATTCTTTCTTTGATTTTCCAGTGAGTAACTGCGGGGCGACCGCCTTTTTCTACTGGTACTACCGCCATTTTTTTGCGATCTGTGGGATGCCGCCCGATGGGTAGGTCTATTGTACCTGTTTCGGTGTTGGGAGCCCCGTAAACTATGCCTAAATATTCGCGGCGGGCGGTTTTGGTTTTGAGTTGGGCTTGCAGGTGTTGGTGGGCGATGTCGGTTTTGGCGATCGCGATCGCACCTGTTGTATCTTTGTCTAATCTGTGTACGATTCCCGGCCGCTGAACTCCGCCTATTTCTGCTAGGGGACAGTGCGCTAACAGGGCGTTGACTAATGTACCGTCTGCGTGTCCGGCGGCTGGGTGGACGACTAATCCGGCTGGTTTGTTGATGATAATTAGGCTGTCATCTTCGTAGAGGATGTCCAGGGGAATTGCTTCGGCCTGCAACTTTGTGGGTTCGGTTTCGGGTAAAGTGAGGTGGATGCGATCGCCCGTTTTTACTGATATTTTTTTCGAGGTGCAGGTTTCGTCGTTGACTTTGACGTTACCTTGTGATATGAGGCTTTGGATTCGCGATCGGGATAAGTCCGGTATCTGGTTTGACAGCCAAATATCTAATCGCTGATTGACATTACTGCGATCGAATTCCTCTGTATTTTCTACTGTGTAAATCTGTGCCGCAGTGTCTATTTCTATCATTATACTTTCTTTGGTAATCGGTAATCATATCATGTCCGAGCGATTAACCATACTATCCCGGTCGGGGCGGGTTTTTGGGATGGTCAATTATTGGCAGGTATTGTTGGTGAACCCGCCCCTACAAAAATCCCGGCCCCTCAACCGGACATGATATCACTAATTTAAAATCGATCGATTTGTATGCAGTACATATCCTGTAGGGGCGGGTTTCACCAACAATACGCGCCTGTAACTAATAATCTCGTAAACCCGCCCCCACCCAGGGTAAATTTCCAATCACCGGCAATTATCGCAGTGCCCGCACCGCATAAATTTAGCCTCATTTGCAAACCCAAAAGCTTGCAGCAAAAATTGCCACCTGCACTCGCGATGTTTGAGATATTTTGCCATTTCTTCCGCTGCAGTAAAAGTTGATTTTTCTGCTTTTTGCTGGGGAGATTTATTGATCGCATAATTAAAAGGATCTTGCCATGTTAATTGTCCGCTACTGTGCAAGATAGAAAGGGCGATCGCACTTTCGGGAAATTCGCGGGAAACTGCTTCTATATCGCCTTTAACAGGCAGTTTTTTAGCTAATTGCTGAGCTTCTCGGTATTGCGATCGCAATTTATCTTGAAAAAATTCCTTTCTTTGTTTATCTTCAGGATAAAGCAAACCCGTAGGTTCGCTAATCAATGTCAGGGCGATCGCTGATTTGCCGTCGCGTCCGCCTCTACCAATTTCCTGAATGTATTCCGATAATAGCAAAGGTGCTTGATAATGAACAACCCACCGGACATCGGGCTTGTTAATTCCCATCCCGAATGCTGAGGTACAAGTCACGAATTTAAGCTCGTTTTTCAGCCAAGCGTTTTCGATTTTTCGCCGTGATTCTGGACTCAAACCTGCATGATATGCTGCTGTTTCATAACCTGCTGCTTCCAACAAATCCGCCAAGCTTTCGCTATCTTTTCTAGTGCGGACATAGACTAAACCTGCTTGTTTGGGTCGGGATTTAATAAAATTTAATAACTGCTGTTTGCGTCCTCTCGGCGTCCAGACTGTTTGCACTTGCAGGTGCAGATTAGAACGGTAGGGACTTAGCAAAAATGCTTCGGGTTTTTGCAGTTGCAAGACATTTTTGATTATCTGCTGTGCTTCCGGGTTGGCGGTAGCGGTAAAAGCTGCGATCGCAATTTTACTGTTTGCTGGTTTAGCTTTCAACAAAGCCGATCGCACTGTTCCCAAACGGCGGTAAGCTGGTCGAAAAGTATCGCCCCACTGCACTAAACAGTGAGCTTCATCTAATATTAAACCGTTGATTTGGATGTGTGGCTGACTGATAATTTCCCAAACAGGTTTGCTGAGTAATGTTTCGGGAGACAGGTACAGCAATCTTAATTTGTTTTGTTGCAGCGATTGCATAGTTTGTCGGCGCTGCGCTGTTGGCAATTGACTGTGGAGGAGGGAAGCGGGTAAATTGCGATCGCGCAATTCTTGTACTTGGTTTTCCATCAGTGCGACTAACGGCGAAACTACCAAAGTTAAACCTGTTTGTAACAAAGCTGGCAGTTGAAAGCAGATGGATTTGCCGCCACCTGTCGGCATAATTATAAGTGTATCTTTTCCGGCTAATAAACTACCGACGATTTCTCCTTGGGGTGGTCGAAAGTCGTCGTATCCCCAGATTTTTTGGAAGGCAGCGCGGGCTTGATTTAATGATGTTGGTTCTTGTTGGTCTTTCATTTAATTTATCCCCAAATCAGACGTAATGTGAGCAGTGCCTGCCCTAAATAATTAAATTTTGTGTAAGTCCTGATGTACCAAGAAACCGGGTGGCTGGTTTCATAATATGCAAGTATCGAGCAGAATAAGTGTTAATTTAATAACAGTTAATAATTTTACTTTTTTAAGTATGAACGCAAGCACGTTAAGCGAAGTTTTCAGCTATCGGCAAAAGACTTGTGATCTTTTCGACACAGCAGGGGCGGTAGAAGCGGTGCGCGAAGATGGTTTTGCGCTGATGCCTGGTGTACTCAGTCCGTCGGAAGTGGCGCAAACAAAGGAAGCACTCGATCGCCTGCAACCCTTCGGACTCGATGGTAGCAGTTGGAGTGAATTGAACCAGCATTTTAAGTGCGTTTTTAATCGCGATCGCCTGTGGCTTTCCTATGCCGATCGACCGGGTATAATTGAATTAGCCGAAGCATTAATGGGCAGCGATTGCCATATTATCGGCATGACTGCGTGGAAAAGCGGGCCCGGTTATGATGGTTGGCGCGTCCACGTCGATCAGGTGTTTGTACCCCTGCCCGAAAGCGTGTTTGCCGTTAGCGGAGCCCTCGAAGAGGAACGCACTTTTCAACTACCAGTATGGATTTGTACAGCCCATTTCTATCTCAGCGACATCGCAGAAGACCTCTGTCCTACCTACATTATTCCTGGTAGTCACAAATCTGGTCGAAAACCAGAACGCGGGGAAGAAACTTGGAACGGACACTCCCCAGAACCAGTTTTGTGCAAAGCAGGAGATGTGCTGTTTTTCCGCAGTGAAATTTGGCACTCCGGCGGCAGAAATACGACAACAGATGGAACTCGCTACTTACTGCAAGTGCATTATTCCCACCGCAACATCGCGCAGAAATTTTCGCCTTGGCCGTGGCAGTTTAACCCCGAAATAATCGCTACCGCTACTGAACGCCAACTGCGGCTGTTAGGCAAACATCCTGAGTCAAATTACGGTTAAAATACATGGCTAATTCTGTTTGATTACCTGTATAGCAAGCCTTAGAAGAAATATGAACACCATCTATTCTCTTCTATTCCTTTCTCTTTTCTGCTCTTTCTCTGTGTCCTCTGCGCCCTCTGCGGTTCATCAAAAAAAATATCTGTCACAAATCCATTAACATTATAATGTCAAAGTTATTTGAGACTTGGAGTTTTGGATTTGGGATTACGATCAATTCTAGAGAATGGTAAATCTCCAAATATCTTGAGCAATCCAAAATCCAAAATCCAAAATCCAAAATCCCCTAAGACTCCTCGCCGTCTCGGCGGCCGAGCTCGTACACGCCGCCACCAATACAGGCGATCGTACCCATAGATACCGCCCAACCAGTACCCAGAGAAAATTCTACGCCCCAATTGCACAATCCGCCCACAATCAAAAAGGGCACAATGCTCAACAGCGAAGCGTAAAACGCATTTTGGGCTTCTCTGGCTTGGCGGGTTCTTTCAAACTCGGCTTCCGAGGTGTAGAGGGATCTCTCAGCAAAATTCATCCAGCGGTTGAGTTGCAGGATTACCCATTCTGTGAGGGGCGACAGGCCCCAGTACAGGGCCAAAGACCACAAGGACGCACCGGCGATCGCAGTTGCGTCTATGGCAAAACTAAAGGGAAAAATTTCAGTAAGCATTGCTTGATGTGTTATGAATTTGAGATTTTGGATAACATCCAAAATCCCGGAACTAACTAACTATAGTGTCAAGCAAAAGCTCGATCGGATTCAACCGCAGCACGAATTAGTCTGCCAACTTTTTTTTATCTCCCCTGGGCATTTACCCGGAAGCCTTGACACGGGTTTTGGATGGAGTAAGATACACGTTGTTGATAAACTGATTCGCGATCGCGGGTAGAGCTCAAAGCCAATCTTGCAGCGAATTGGCATAACTTACATTTTGCACCCTTCTCACAAACGGGCTTTCCGGCCCGTTCCACAAAGGATGATTTTTTTGTGGGCTCGGCCGGAAAGCCCGCCCCTGAAAGCTTTATTGACAAGGGTGCAAGATGTGAGGCTAACAGACAACGCAAACTCCCACACACATTTAACTTTGAGCCGTGAAAAAAATCCTGCAAGACTCTAGAGGCCCGCTGACGGCAAAACGCTTTTTTCGTCTCAGACAGATGCTGCTGCTGGCACTTTCGATCGGCATTGTGTTGATTAGCCCTTATTTGCAGCAGCAGGTGGTCAAAGCTCAGTCAGGCTTACCAACCAGAGTAGCGACGGGTAATTTGTGGCAAGAAGCTTCTTTTCCAGTCGAAAACTTTGAAACCTACACTTCCCCCTTCGGCCCCCGTGGCGGGGATTTTCATTACGGTTTGGACTTGGCCGCCCCGGAAGGCAGCTATATCCGCAATTGGTGGGGCGGGCAAATTGTGGAAGTTTGGGAAGATGGCCGATGCGGCACTGGTATGATCGTGCGATCGGGAAATTGGGAACACATCTACTGTCACCTCAGAGGCCGAGTGCTAACGGCTAACGGCGGGCGTTATTATACCGATCGCGAAGGTACTTTGCAAATTTGGCAAGGTCAAACAGTGCCTGCGGGTGCGAGAATTGCCAGAGTTGGGATGACCGGCCGCACGAGTGGGCCTCACTTGCACTGGGGATTGAAGTACGGCGGCCGCTGGGTTGACCCGGCTTTGGTTCTCCGGGAAATGTACGCGCAACAATCTTAATTAGTCATTAGTTAGTAGTCATTAGTCATTAGTCATTAGTGATTAGTTAGTAGTCATTTTTGGGGTTTGTAGTAATGAGTAAAGTCCTGATTTTTTCGAGAATGAGGAATAAAGTCATCACTACAAACTTGAATAACTAATGACTAATGACTCTTTATGTTGGTGCCAACTCTTTTTTGTTTACCTCGGTGTAGCGAGCGACAATTTGCCGGAATTCGTCGCCGTCGATCGTTTCTTCATCCAACAGCGCTTCGACAAGTTTGTCTACCAAATCCCGATTTTCGCGGATAATTCGGCGAGCTTCTTCGTAGCACTCAAAGGCAATTTCCCGGACTTGGCGATCGATCTTGATTGCCATTTCTTCGGAATACTCCGATCGCGAATTCCAGCTTTGACCCAAAAACACCTCATTGTTCGGACTTTCCAAAGCCACAGGCCCCAAATCCGACATTCCGTAAAGCGTTACCATCTCCCTGGCGAGACTGCTAACTTTTCTGAGATCGCTACCGGCACCGGTGTCGATTTCAGCATCGCCATAAATTTCGGCCTCCGCCGCCCGTCCCCCCAAAGCTACTTTAATTCGGTTTAACAGCAAAGCCCGACTCCTCAAACCTTCGCTGTCGAGCATTTCGTCGTCGAGCACAAAGCTAGTAAAGCCTTCGATGCCACCGGAACGGGGAATAATCGTTACTTTTTCCACGGGGTCGGCATTTTTGAGCATGGTCGCGACTAGGGCGTGTCCGACTTCGTGGTATGCTGTCATCCACTTTTTCTTGCTGTCGAGCAGCGGGTTGAGCGTCAGCCCGATCGTGATCCGGTCGATCGCGTCGTGAACTTCTAAGTTAGTAATCGTGTCTTTGCGACGCCTCGCAGTGAGAATTGCTGCTTCGTTGAGCAAGTTTGCCAAGTCAGCGCCGGAAAAGCCGGGAGTGCGGCGGGCGATCGTGTCTAGGGCAACTTCTGGGTCGAGTTTTTTGTTGCGCGCGTGAACTTGCAAAATCCCCAAACGCCCTTTGTAACTGGGTAAATCTACCGTTACTTGTCGATCGAACCTGCCGGGTCGCAGCAGGGCGGTATCGAGCACGTCGGGGCGGTTAGTAGCTGCAATCACAATCACACCGCTGTTACCCTCAAAGCCGTCCATTTCTGTCAGCAACTGATTGAGAGTTTGTTCGCGTTCGTCGTTGCCGCCGCCGATACCAGCGCCCCGCTGCCTTCCTACGGCGTCTATTTCGTCGATGAAGACGATGCAGGGCGAATTTTCTTTAGCTTTGCGGAACAAGTCGCGGACGCGGGAGGCGCCAACTCCGACAAACATTTCGACAAATTCGGAACCGGAGATGCTGAAGAAGGGGACGGCTGCTTCGCCTGCGATGGCTTTGGCCAGCATTGTTTTGCCGGTTCCGGGAGGCCCGATTAACAGAACTCCTCTGGGAATTTTGGCGCCGATGGCGTTGAAGCGTTCGGGTTTTTTGAGGAAGGTTACGACTTCTTGCAGTTCTTCTTTAGCTTCTTCGATGCCTGCTACGTCGTCGAACATCACGCCGGTTTTGGCTTCCATTTGGAAACGGGCTCTGGATTTGCCGAAGTTCATGGCATTTCCTTGAGATTGGGTCGATCGGCGCAGGATTGCCATCAGCACTGCCAACACTGCAAAAATCACTAGCAAGTTTATTACTAAACTGACTGCCGCTGCGTTATCTGCTGTTTGTTTGACTTCAAAGTCAATCTTTTTGGCGCGGATTTGCGAGTACAGTTCTCGGTTGTTGTAGTCGAACAGACTAACTGATTGGGTTTGATCGCTTTTTTGATTTTTTAGCCTAACCTTGGCAGTTCTTTGAGTTTCGTCTACTTCGATTTTACTGACTTGCCCTTTTTCTATGTTGTCGATGAGTTGGCTGTAACTCATGGTGTTTGGCGCACTCTCGGCAAACACCGGGGTCGAGAGCAATATTCCTTGAGAAATCACCAAACTGCCCAGGATGCGCCAAAGATTCCGTCCTGGAATTGATTTTTTAGGATTCTGGCTCGACTTGTCTTTGTTTACAGCTAGATGCCCCAGCCATGCGTGTTTCCAAGAATTTTTCATATTGCTTTGCCCAAGGTTGAAGACTGCCAAGATTGACCGCTTGTGGTTTGCTACGTTCATTTATTTTAACAAGAGGGCGGGTGTTGGATGGGTTTATCTCTCGCGGGCATCTTAAGAAACCCCTCAAGAGGGGGGCGGTTTCATTCTCGGTAGGTGCAATCCCCCGTGGTTGCCCCCATGTCCCAAACGCCTGTGCAATGGTCTGTGGGTGGGGGCGGGCACGGGGACTAGGGGTCGCACCGCCCCTACAAAAGCCTGATTTTCGTGAGAATGAAACCGCCCTGCTCTTGAGGGGGGTTTTGAATCCACGGCTGCTCGAGAAACCGGGTTTTTTACCTAATCTGCGGGCTATAACCCAGGATTTTGCTCAAAAAACCCGGTTTCTCGGCTCCCTCCACTGAACTTACCCACGGCTGCTCAAGAAACCGGGTTTTTTACCTAATTTGCGGGCTATAACCCAGGATTTTGCTCAAAAAACCCGGTTTCTCGGCTCCCTCCGTAAATCTCAAATCTCAAATCTCAAATCTCAAATCGATGGATTTTGCTCAAAAAACCCGGTTTCTGGGCCTCTCTACTGAACTTACCCACGGCTGCTCAAGAAACCGGGTTTTTTACCCAATCTGCGGGCTATAACCCAGGATTTTGCTCAAAAAACCCGGTTTCTGGGTTCCGTCGGTAAATCTAAAATCTCAAATCTAAAAT
This sequence comes from Microcoleus sp. AT8-A3, assembly GCF_036705675.1. Taxonomy (NCBI): domain Bacteria; kingdom Bacillati; phylum Cyanobacteriota; class Cyanophyceae; order Oscillatoriales; family Microcoleaceae; genus Microcoleus; species Microcoleus sp. AT8-A3. Next base: position 37,979 of record NZ_JAUBVD010000049.1, on the reverse strand, counting down.
CTAAAATCGATTGACAGTTGCCGATCGAACTTGCTATGTTAATCATACTCGTAATGAGTACGTTTTACTCAAGCAGTTATTGTTTTTAAGCTTTATGGTAAAAATTGTCGGCATTGGTGGAAGTTTGCGGGCTGGCTCCTACAGCCAGTTAGCGTTGAAGGTGGCAGCAGAACGGGCGCAGGCTTTGGGCGCGGAAGTTGAAATATGGGATTTGCGATCGCTCAATCTGCCATTCTGCAAGGGTGAGAATGATTATCTCGATTACCCGGATGTGGAAAAGCTGCAGAATGCAGTTAAGCAAGCCGACGGCTTGATTTTGGCAACGCCGGAGTATCACGGTAGCGTCAGCGGTGCTCTCAAGAATGCCCTGGATTTGATGAGTTTTGAGCATTTGGACGGGAAAGTTGCGGGTGGGATTAGCGTTTTGGGAGGGCAAGTTAACAGCAACGCACTCAACGATTTGCGCGTGATTTTGAGATGGGTGCACGCTTGGGTAATTCCCGAACAAATTGCGATCGGACAAGCTTGGAAAGCTTTTAGTCCTGATGGTAAATTGTTGGATGAAAAACTGTCTGAAAGGTTCGACGAATTTGCTCGGAGTTTAGTAGAAAATACGCGGAAATTGCGAGGAATTTCATAATTGTATCTCATGACAAATGCAGTCCTGGACGCAACTGGCATAGTCTTTGGGTGCGTCAGTTCCAATAATTTCTCGATTAGAAGAGGTTTTCTCTATCTGACGCACCCTACAAGCTGTAATGTAACAGTTAACAGTCAACAGTCAACTGAGTCAAAATGGCATATCGATCATGTCTCCGAAAGGATGGGGTACGTCGATCGGCATTCTTCCGGGTTTTGACTCATATTTGTCTATCCACTTTTTGGCCAATTCCAAAGCTTCCTCCTCTGTCTTGGCATTTTGGACGGCGACGTGGCGGTTGCCGCGGCTATCCCAAACCTCGACGTAGAAGACTTTCTGGGATTGAATAATCCAACCTTTATAAGTGTCTGCTGGTTCCATAGTTAGAATCCTAAAATAATCGGGCGGGGAGTTCCACTGGCTAGCTAATTGTAAATATTGCCCTGCATAAAATGAATTTTACGGGGGTTTCTATAGTATTTTTGGAAAAAAGTCAGTTTTACGGTTAACCTCATGACTAGACTCCTGAAGCAATTATTTAACTGGAGAAAATATCTCCAACCTTTGGCGGCGACGATCGCGATCGCCCTAATCGCATCCCAGATGGCGGTATTGCCGGCATTGGCGACTGGCGTTTACGAAATACCGGTGTTGTCGGCGGGCGATCGAACTTGGGTGTTCGACAAAGGCGACGTGCTCAGCCGCAGTAGCGAAAGCAATATCAGCAGCGTGCTCGACAACCTGGAAAACAAAACAGGGAAACAAGTCCGATTTGTCACCATCCACCGCTTAGACTACGGTGAAACGGCTGCCACTTTCACCGACCAACTGTTTGAACAGTGGTTTCCCGCAAAAGAAGACCAGACTAATCAAATTTTACTCGTTCTGGACACTGTTACCAACAGCGCGGCAATTCGGACGGGGGAAGGGGTGAAATCCCTGCTAACCGATGAAATTGCCCAGAGTGTAGCCGGGGAAACTGTGCAAGTGCCACTGCGGGAAGCGAATAAATACAACGAGGCATTTGCGGCTGCAAGTACGCGCATTGCAACTGTTTTGTCGGGCGAACCCGATCCGGGCCCTCCTGAAGTTGTTGACAACATTCAAGTTGAAGGCACGTTTAAAAAAGCTGAAGAAACAGATCAAGGCAATGCCACAGTTGTTGTGGTTGTGCTGTTGGTGTTGGCGACAGTGATTCCGATGGTGACTTATTTCTGGTATCAAGGTTTTTCGTGATCGGGTGCTGCTTGCATCCGATCGGTTGCCATTTTGTCAAGAAAATATGGCAGGGCTGCACTAATCTTGAACGTATTCTCGATCGCTCAACAATGCAATTTCTGCCCGTACAAATTCCCGTCCCAGATAAGCCGCGTGATCTAACATTGTCACCGGGTTGGGGCGGGTTTCTTCTAGAATTTTGACACAAAGTTCTTTGGCGGTTCTGCCGGTAAAAAGTGTGGACTGAGTGCGTTCTACTTTGCCGCGGGCGGGGATGGGTTTGCCGGTTTCGGGATCGACGGCGAGGCCTCGATCGTCGATGATGTTGGTGAAATGTTTGGCACAAATTAAGCTGGTTTCGCGATCGAGATAGATGATGAAGTAGCCGCCTGGATCGAGGTCGATGTGGCGTTTGGATAGCTTGTCATCGATTGCGGTGAGGTTTTCCAATGTTTGACTCATGGTTGGTGAAAGGAAGTAAAGAATAGCTATATTTTTTTTGCTATTTCTAGTTTAGTCGGCTGTGGGACAAGTTTGGGACATTGGTTGGTTGAATGCGGGGGGAATTTTCGGGCGATCGACATTCTATCCGATATCTGTGGGGACAGGGCATTGCCGTGTCCGGCGGTGGCTGCTGCGACTTTTAATGAGTGGTATAAGATTGAGGACTGTCACAAGACTTGTGGAACTTGATAGAATGAACCGCAGAGAACGCAGAGAACGCAGAGTGAAAGAAGAGAGAGAAACAAAATATGTTAGGATTGGCTTTAGTAAGATTTAGTATTGAATTATAAATGAAATTTATAGATTTATTTTCAGGAATTGGAGGTTTCAGACAAGGTTTTGAAAAAATGGGCTTTGAATGCGTTTTTTCCTGCGAAATTAACAGCAAATGCCGACAAGTTTACACGGAGAACTTCGGTGAGGTTCCTTTTGGAGATATCAGTAAAATTAATCCCGTTGAGTTAGAAGACTTTGATGTTTTAGTCGCCGGGTTTCCGTGCCAACCTTTTAGTATCTGTGGCAAAAAGCTAGGTTTTGAAGATACTAGAGGCACGCTATTTTTTGAGATTTGTAAAATTATCAAAATTAAGCAACCTCAAGTAGTTGTTCTCGAAAATGTCAAGCACTTAATCCATCATGACAAGGGAAATACCTTAAAAGTAATTATTGCCAGTCTTGAAGATTTGGGATACAGCGTGAATTACAAAATGCTGAATGCTAAAGACTTTGGAATTGCTCAACATCGTGAAAGAATATTTATTATTGCAACTCAAGGTAAACCATTCAATTTTTCTCGGCTTAAAATCCAGTTGACTCCAAAAATCAGGGAATTTCTAGACGAGACAGGAGATTTTGAAATATTGGATAAATCCGAGTATACTCTAATTGAGTCTCCGAGAAAGCAAGATTCGGGACTTTTATTTGTAGGTTACAGAAATAAAGGTACTTGGAAAACTGGCGTGAGGCCGAATACAGAACATTTATCGAGAGTTCACAGACAGCCTAATCGCATTTATTCGGTAGATGGAGTGCATCCGACAATTCCTTCGCAAGAAACATCGGGCAGGTTTTTTATCTACATTCCTGAGCAAGATATGGTGAGAAAGTTGACGCTGAAGGAATGTTACCGTCTTATGGGTTTTCCTGAAGATTTTAAAACTTATCCGAGTGCGGGGGAAAGTTACAAGCAAATTGGGAATTCGGTTTGTGTGCCGGTTGTGGAGGCGATAGCGCAAGAAATATTAAGTCAAAATTTATTGTCAAATGAGCCAAATGAACCACAAAGAAAAACTGAAGAATATATACAGCTTGTCCTTTTAAATTGCTGATATTAACTTGAGGAAGATTCCCATACAATTCGAGACCGTCTTGCTAACAAAAGTGCAAGCTCATCAGCCCTTGGACGGTTATCTTCACGATAGGGCAAGCCTATAATACTCCCATGAGATGAAGAGTCACGTACTACATTTAGACCTAGTTCTCGAATTTTCCCTAAATCCAGGCTAGCAACTCCTTCACAATTTCTCAATGCACTCAAAGATTGCTCTAGGGAAAAATTGACAGAAATACCCTGTTCGTTTATACGTTGGCGCAAATAGTAGGCGTCCGATTTGACGATCGATCTATCCCGATCTATCCATCCTTTTCGGAGAGCTCGGTAAACAAGTGTACGATCCGGTAATGTTTCAAACTCTGACGCACTCCCTGAAGATGGTTCTATCATATTTTGTTAAACCACTGCAACCAGTAAACTAATGTTGATGATGAAGCTATATTTTCGACCGCATTTTCATTGTTTGCATGGTGATAAATGTCAACTGGTTGCTCCGCACTGCATGGACAAAATAGGCGAACTGTACGCTCTGGTTCTAAGCTTGTCCAATCTAGTGTAATACTGCCTCTGTCATCTGTACCTGTTGAGGCTTTTGGAAAATTATCACCCAAAATATCATAGGTTTCTACAATCAATTTCATCGCTGTTCTGAAAGCATACTCAGTTGGTCTCAAAATCCCGTACTCATCCTCTTGTTCTAAATCTAAAAGTTCGATCAGACGTTCAACAGTGATTCGGAAATTCAATAAACCGCTATTGCTACTGCTCTCAGTAATCTGTTCTTTCGCTACAGTCATAAAATTCAATCCCTTTTAGGCGATCGCCAATTTAATCCTAACACAGCCTCATGCTGTGAAATTTGTACTCAAAACTGCGATCGTTGACTCTCGATCAATATTTGCAAGGACACAGCAGTGCCGTGTCCAAATCCGAATATATTTGTAGGGATACAGCACTGCTGTGTCCGCGATATTTGCAAGGACACGGCAGTGCCGTTTCCCTACCGAAAACCGCGATATTTGTAAGGACACGGCAGTGCCCTTTCCCTACTTGTCTTAAGCTGGAACTTGGATTCTTTCGGTGCCGGCAAGTTCAAAGGCTGCGTGAATTGCCTTCAAAGCAGTTACGCCTTGTCCTTCATCCACAACGCAGCTAATTTTAATCTCCGAAGTTGCAATCATTTGAATGTTGATTTGCTGGCGGGAAAGCGCTTCAAACATTTTTGCCGCTACTCCCGGATGCGCTACCATCCCGGAACCGACAACGCTAACTTTGGCAATTTGTGTATCGACTGCTACTTCGCCCCATCCGAATTCTGGGGCGGCTTTTTCGAGGACTATTTTAGCAGCTTCGGCGTCGATTTGTGCTACGGTAAATGCAATGTCGCGAGTTAATATGCCGTCGATATTGTGACAGCGCTGCGACTGAATGATTGTGTCTACGCTGATATTTTCCTCGGCTAAAAGTCCGAACAGTTTTGCTGCTACTCCGGGTCGATCGGGCAATTGGCGAATTGCTAGACGCGCTTGATTGAGATCCAACGCAACGGCGCGGACTGCGGGCGGTTTGTGGGATGATGAATGCAGCCCAACAGGGGAGTTGGCGACATCAAATGTTTTGCAGAGTTCGGCAACGGCCCGATCGCAATCTTCAGCATCGATCGCACAACTAACTTTAACCTCGGATGTAGAAATCATTTGAATGTTAATTCCCGCATCCGCTAAAGTCTTAAACATCTGCGCCGCTACCCTCGGACGACCGATCATTCCCGCACCCGCAATGCTAACTTTAGCTATGGGCCGCTCTTCTGCTTTCACTTCCGGTTCTCCCAATTCTGGGCGAGAATTCTTGCCGAGGGTGGGAATAATTGCATCTGCAACGGCGGTGGCTTGTTGCAGAGATTTTCGCGTCACTGTGAAGGCAATATCGTTAGTATTTCCTTCATGAATTGACTGGATAATTAAGTCTACATCGAGGTTTTGTTGGGCGATCGCACCAAACAACCGCGCTGCTACGCCGGGGCGATCGGGCAAACGCAGCAGCGACACCCCTGCCTGATCTAAGTCAAATTCCACCGCATCGACGGCTTTTGCGAGCTCCAAGCCCTCCAAAGGCCGGGGTTGCGGGGGTGGGGACACTACACGGGTACCGGGGGCGTCACTCCAGCTAGAAAGCACTACCAGCGGCACGCCGTAATTCTTGGCAATTTCTACCGCGCGCGGGTGGAGGACTTTTGCACCCAAACTCGCCAATTCCAGCATTTCGTCGCAAGTGATTTCGTCCATCAATTGCGCGTCGGCAACCAAGCGCGGATCTGTAGTCAGAATTCCGGGCACGTCGGTATAAATTTCGCACCTGTCGGCCCGCAGCGCAGCAGCCAAGGCTACTGCTGTTGTGTCGGAACCGCCACGGCCCAAGGTGGTAATTTCCAATTCTCCGGCATCGGCGATGCCTTGGAAACCGGCAACCACAACGACTTTACCGCTTTTTAACTGGCTTTCAAGCCGATTCGGATCGATTCGCAAAATTCGGGCGCGGGTGTGGGCGGCTTCGGTGACAATGCCGACTTGGGCGCCGGTGAGGGAAATGGCGGGCTGTCCCATTTCCTGCAATGCCATGCTTAAAAGTGCGATCGAGACTTGTTCCCCAGTGGAAAGCAACATATCCATTTCCCGCTTGTTGGGATTTGGGGAAATTTCCTTGGCGAGTTTAACTAAACCGTCGGTGGTTTTGCCCATCGCTGAAAGTACGACAACCAGAGAGTTGCCGAGCTGTGCTGTTTTTACTACTCGTCTGGCTACTTCCAAAATGCGATCGACTGTACCAACCGAGGTTCCGCCATATTTCTGAACAATTAGTGCCATAGATTCTACACAAAGCTACAAAATACTTATCAAATAATACAAGCAGCTTCTGGATTAGAACCGATGTCGATCTTGTTTTTGAGGCTGGTAGGTGCCAATCAAGAAACCGGGTTTTTGGCTAGATTGAAGGTTTGAATCGAATACTTTGGCGAAAAAACCCGGTTTCTCGTCACCGCTGCGTAAGTTCAAAGAAACCGGGTTTTTGGGAGATTGATGATTTTTTGCGAATATTTTGGCGGAAAAACCCGGTTTCTGGCTACCTATTAACCTCCTTCTAACTCTCGCAAACGCGCTTCTAAGGCTTGAATTCGCTGCTCGGCTTCTATTCGCTTTTGCCGCTCTTGTTCTGCTTCTGACTGCGCTTGTTCGACTGCCAATTCCGCTTGTTCAACCCGTTCATCAGCAGCCAGCAGCAAATTCCCCTCAGCATCCCACCAGCGCATCCAAGGCCGTTCTACGCCCTGATAAATACCGGAATATTGACCGATGCAGTATTGTCCGTCGGGATGAAGTTGGTCTAAAATGGGGCGAACAGATGTTGTTAACAGGATGCTTTGAGGGAGTTCTTGAAAGTTTTTCACAAAAGCACCGTCGGAGTCGGGTAATTGAGTGTGATCTGGAAAATCGGTAAAATCTGTTACTAGAAGTTCGGGTTTTTCGGTGACACTCATGTTGACCTCTTGAATGTTGAAAAATTATACTTATAATTGGTGAATGAGAGATTAATTATGCTATTATATCGTGGCAAACCTCCGATTGCTAGATAGAATATTTTAAATAATATGAGTCAGTACAACTTAATTATTTTCGACTTCGACGGCACTTTGGCAATTACCCACAAAGCTATTGTATTTTGCTTTACCAAAACTTTTGAGACTTACAATATTACCCCGCCTGCTGCTGATACTATTATAGGTACGATCGGCATCAATTTACCAAATAGTTTTAAAATCCTCCATCCGGCGATCGAGGAAAGCGCAATTCCTGAATGGGTTGAAACTTACCGCTCTTATTATCGGACGGAAGGTGAAAAGCAGGTAGAGTTATTTACCGGGACAAAGCAAGTGTTGCAGTTGGCGCGTCAGTCGGGATTGAGCCTGGGAGTTTTCAGCAACAAACAGGTTACTTTTGTTAATTTATTACTAAAAAATTTGAGCATTCACAGTTTTTTTGATTTGATATTAGGTGATAACGGACAAATAATTCCGAAACCCAATCCGACTGTTTTTCACTCGATTATTAAACCGCTGTTCCCGGAGTTGGATAACAGTCAAATTTTAATGGTTGGCGATACAGCGATTGATTTGCTGTTTGCTAAAAATGCTGGGATAGATGTTTGTTGGGCGGCTTACGGATATGGCGATCGCGCTCAGTGTCTCGCCCTAGAACCGACTTTCGCGATCGACGATATTTCAGAACTTGCTGTGTTCGTTCAAAATTAATTTTTCCTCTGTTTGTTTGAGAGAATAGTTTGAATCATTTAACTATAAAGTATTTAATTATTTTTTTTAGGATAGCCGGACGATGTATTTTTATTTAAGCTAAAAAATAAATGACCGAACTTGTAAGCCGCCCAAACTCTGCCAAGTAAACTATACCAGAGATAGAGTTATGGTGGGAACAACTATTATAAATTAACAACTAGGATTCCTGTGAAGGTAGAAGGCACAAGGCAGAAGGCAGAAGGAAAAAAAACGAGGGAAGCCAGATTTTCTTTAGGTAGAATTTAGCGCCAAAATTCTGCATGATAGCCTTCTAACTTCTGCCTTCGGAAAACAGGGAAATTCTGTTAAACTTTAGGGTGTGCTGGCAGTCGGTATCTACAATAAACTCAATTTATAGAAACTTATGCAGATCGATATAAGCATTCCTTCTGAAACGCTATCGCCGACTCGTACTGGCGGCACACCGAATTTAATAGAAGAAGTATTTCGGCTGTACGATCGCGCCCTGGCAGCTACCAGCAACGGCATCGCGATCGCGGACGCTACCCGGCCGGACAAGCCTATAGTTTACTGCAACGGTGCTTTCGAGCGGATTACAGGCTACAATCGCAGCGAAATAATCGGGCAGAATTGCCGCTTCCTGCAAGGCCCAGATACCGATCGCGCGGCCGTCGATCGCATCCGCGCGGCCATGAAAGAACAACACGACTGCAAAGTAGTTCTGAAAAACTACCGCAAAGACGGCACCGCCTTCTGGAACGAACTCACCATCTCGCCGGTGCGCGACAGCAGCGGGCTCGTTACCCACTTCATCGGCGTTCAATCTGATATCACCGATCGCTTCCAAGCAGAAGAAGCCCTCAAACAAGCCGAGGCAAAATACCGCAGCATCTTTGAAAACGCCACCGAAGGCATATTTCAAACCGCCCCAGACGGGCGCTACCTCAGCGCCAACCAGGCACTCGCCCGAATGTACGGCTACGATTCGCCGTCTGAATTGATCGCAAAATGTTCGGCAAAAAACATTTACACCGATCGCACCCGCCGCGATTCGTTCATGGCAGAAATCAGCAAAAACGGCTCCCTGAAAGAGTTTGAGTCCTGCGTCCGCCGCCAAGACGGCAGCACTACCTGGATCTCGGAAAACGTGCGCGAAGTTCGCGACGAAGATGGCGAACTCCTTTACTACGAAGGAACCGTCGCCGAAATTGCCGATCGCAAACAAGCCGAAGCAGCCCTGCGCGATCGAGAATACTGGCTGAAAACCGCGATCGACGCCGTGCCCGACGCCATCAACCTCACAGACAGCGAGGGGCGCTGGCTGATTGCCAACGACTGCGCCCTCCAACTTTTGGGCTGGGAAACCTCAGACTACCAGGGCAAAACTACTGCCGAACTCGCTGCCGCCGCCGATCCGAGAGTCAGAGAAATCCTCCTAACTTGGCAGGAAACCGACGAAACCACCTGGCAAGCAGGCACTCTTACCGACCGCCGCCAAATTGTCCCCTTGCCCACAGGCGGCAGCAATTTGTTTGAAGTGCGAAAAGTGCCGCTGTTCAACCCCGACGGTTCGCGCAAAGGTTTGGCAGTGGCGGGGCGCGACATCACGCAGGAAGTGGCAGCGGATGCAGCTTTGCGCGACAGCGAACAGCGGTTTCGGGCAATTTTTGAACGCGCTGCGATCGGCATGGTAGTCGCTACCCTCGAAGGTGTTGCGATCGCCACTAATCCGGCATTTCAAGCTATGCTGGGGATCTCGGAAGCTCAACTGCGGGGTCTCGGCCTCGACGACTGCGCGCACCCGGAAGACGCACAAGTTTCGCGCGAGTTGCGCCAACAGTTAGTCGCGGGCACCCGCGAAGCTTACCAAATCGAGAAGCGCTACCTCCGCCAAGACGGCAGCATCAGGTGGGGACGCCTCAGCGCCTCTGTCATCGACAGCAGTCAGGGAACGCCGCAGTTTATTTTGCAAATGGTAGAGGATATTACCGATCGCAAACAAGCCGAGTCAGCTTTGTTCCAAAATGAGGCTAAGTGGCGATCGCTGATTCTCAACAGTTCCGACATCATTACTATTCTCGATGCTAGCGGTCGCATTGTTTACGAAAGCCCTTCTGTAGAAAGAGTTTTGGGCTACGAACCCCTTGAACTCGATCGTCAAATTGCTCTCGATTCGATCCACCCTGACGACATTGCCTCGGTGATTTCCGACGGCGAAAAACTGATCGCAAATCCAGGCGTTCCGATCGCCCTAGAAGGTCGGTTCCGGCGCGCTGACGGTTCTTGGTGTTTTCTCGAAGGTGTGGGCATCAACTTGCTAGCAGACCCCGCTGTGAAAGGAATTGTGATCAACTCCCGCGACATGACGGCGCGCAGGCAAGCAGAGTACCGCCTCAGCAAAATCAACGAGTGCTTTTTGGGATTCACCACCGACGCCGCTGAGAACATCCAGCGCCTGACATCCTTAGCCGGCGAGCTTTTGGGCGGAAACTGCGCCATCTACAGCCACGTCGGTGGCGGACTGCTGCAAGCGATCGCGACTTGGCAAGCGCCGCCGGACTACCCGCTGGTCGATCGCGCCGAGGGCCACATCTGCACTGATGTATGCAGCAAAGGAAGCGATCGGGCTGTTGCCATTCCTGACTTGCAGAACACGATCTACGCCCAAATCGATCCCGCTGTCATCCGCTACCAACTGCGAAGCTATCTGGGACAAGCAGTGCGCCTGGGCGACAATTATGTGGGTGCGATGTGCGTTCTCTACACTGAGTCGATCGCGCCCACAGAAGCCGACTGCAAGCTGATCGGAATTATTGCCGCGGCGATCGGAGTTGAGGAAGAACGGGCCGCCGCCGCCTCGCGCGATCGGCAAAAATCCCAAGAATTGCAAACAGCTTTGCGCGACTTGCAGCAAACTCAAATGCAGTTAGTACAAACCGAAAAAATGTCTTCCCTCGGACAAGTGCTAGCAGGAATTGCCCACGAAATTAACAACCCAGTTGGCTTTGTCGCCGGCAACCTCTGCCACGTCCGAGGCTACGTTCTAGACTTATTAGAAATCGTGCAAGTCTATCAAGAAGAGTACCCAAATTCCCCTACAAAAATTCAGCAACAAGCCGAAGATATAGACTTAGAATTTCTAGCAAAAGACCTGCCCAAATTGCTCAATTCAATGCAGACCGGATGCGAACGCATTGTAGAAATTATTCAAACTCTCCGAAATTTCTCGCGGGCGGACGAAGCGAAAATCAAAACTGCCGACATTCACGAAGGTTTAGAAAGTACCTTGTTAATGTTAAACAGCCGGCTGAAAGCCAAACCCAACTGGCAGGGCATTAAAGTTATTAAAGAATACGGAGAACTGCCGCAAATAAACTGTCATCCCGGACTGTTAAATCAGGTATTTATGAATGTATTGGCAAATGCGATCGACGCCTTGGAAGAAAGCTGCAGCCAAGCAAAAAACACCGGAAATACTATCTTTCCTACTATTACCATTCAAACAGAAACAATTGATGATAAGAGCATTTTAATTCGGATTAAAGACAATGGCTTGGGCATTCCCGAAGATCATATTGTGCGTTTGTTTGACCCGTTTTTTACCACAAAACCCGTAGGTAAAGGCACAGGTTTGGGTTTATCAATTTCGCACCAAATTGTCGTTGAAAAACACAACGGCACATTGCAGTGTCACTCGGAACCCGGTAAAGGTACTGAATTTATCATCGAAATTCCAATTAAGGATCGCGAATTAAATAACTTACAATTTTAATTGTTATTGTGGAAGTTATTTAATTCTCATTCCTAAGTAGAAGGAATCAGGAAGGCACTACACGGATGAACACGAATACACGGATTAATTATTGAGTGTGTCAATTCATGTCATGTCCGTTTGATTCGGACTTGTATGATGTTAAATTTTGTAGGGGCGGGTTCGCCTATATTTTTGATAATTATCGACAAATTATATAAACCCGCCCCGCCCATACTTACTTACACCAATTCTCTAAATTAATGCTACAGTCTTGGGGCGGGTTTATCAATGTTATTTTTCGGTGGCAAATCTTATCGCGAACCCGCCCCTACCCAAACTGTAGCAAATTTTTAGAGAATTGGTATTAGAAACTGGGTTTTTTACCTTGGGTGCGGGCTACAACGCGTCTTTTCGTCAAAAAACCCGGTTTCTGAGTTCCCATGCTGGGAATTAAAAACTAAACTGCGTCCGCAAATTGCCCACAAAAATTGTCGGGTTGTTATCGAAATTGTTGGGATTGCCGATCGCATAAAATGCTGGTACGATCGAAACATGGTCGGTGAGAGGAAAATAATAAGTTGCCTCAATTTCGTACTGCGTGCCGCCATTCCCCCCGCCAGAAACCAGAAACCTCCGACCGCCAGTAAAGTCAAAAGGTACTAAATATGACACCGTAAGCAAAGCTCCTTCTTTAAACAAATCGGGAAATGCAACTCCTAACTGATAAGATTGATTTTTGATCGTGCCGTCGGGTCGGTTAGTCTTGGGAAATATGTTGGTTTCGGCGTAGCCGTAACGGCCGAAAAGACCAAAACCGCGAGTGACTGACCAATCGAAATTGAAACTATAAGTATTCGCAGTCGCATTCCCCAGCCGACCACCAAAACCGTCATCTGCCACACCGTTTAACGGCTTGCTGTTAGGAGATCCAATTAAGCCGCCGATTTGCTGGATGTTTGAACGGCTGTACAAAAAGCGCAAATTAGTCCGATCGCTCGGACTGAATGTTAATTCTGCTGTAGTCGTATTTGTCCCGTCAAACAAGCCTTGAGACGGATTGGAAGCCGAATTAAACACGGAAGTTGGCAAAAATTCTGTACTCTCGCCCAAGTAACCAAAACGCAGTTTCAATGCGCGGCCGATATCCCACAAAGCCAAAGCACCGGCACCGCGTCGGGTAGCGCTTAACAAAGGGCTGTTGTTAGAATTAAAGCTGCTCGCACCGTCTACGAAAAAGTTAAATTTATTGTTGTCAAAGTAGCGGTAAAAATTAATCCGCGGCCCGACTACTACTTGCAAGCTGTTGGTAAGCGGGAACCGATAGGAAAGTTCCCGCAGGATAACTTCATTGGGATTTGCTCCGGCAGTTTGATCGAGAAAAGGAGTGCCGAATGTATTGAAAAAACCCGTTGAAGTATACTGGTTGGCGGGGGAATTGCCGTTACCTACAGCTAGCTGTGTAATCAATTCGTCTTTCCCTGTAAAGGAAGTAGTGAGAGTTAACCAAACTAACTGACTGAAAGTGATTTCTGGATCATCGTCCACTCTCTGCACAATTGGTCTGTTGGTGACTGGATCGCGTCCGGCTACTCGATCGAGCGGAGCAGCATTTCCATCTATTGCTTCAACTCGGACTCGATCGCCCGCAAAAGCTCCAGTCAGGTTAAACCAAGCAAATCCGTTTAGTTTAGTTGTCGTGGAAAATTGGTTGGCCTCCAATTCGGCAGTGCGGGCTTCTAAAGCATCTACTCGACCGCGCAATGTAGCTAATTCTGCTGCAAATTCTTCTTGCAATCTTTGCAAAGCAAGTAAATCTTCTCGCTTGACTAAATTACCAGTAGAACCGCCAATTTGTTTGGTGATTTGATCCAAGCAAGCGTTTAATCCGGCGGCAAATTCGTAGCGAGTCATTGCCCGATTGCCTCGGAATGTGCCGTCTGGATATCCCGCAATGCAGCCGTATCTTTCTACTAGGGATTGCAAGGCTTGAAAAGCCCAATCTGTCGGCCGCACGTCGGAGAGTTGGGAAACAGAAGTGACTTGTGCTGCGTCTTCTTGTATGCTGAGGTCATCAGCGCTGCCCGTCTCGCTGCTGATGTCGTCAACTTTGCTGGCTTCAGCAACTTGTTGAGACTGAGGAGAGTTTGCAATTTCTAACTTCTGTGGGGGCAATTCGCCGATTGCCTCGGTTATTTCTGGGGTTGTTGTTGCACGATCGACTTTTGCTATATCTTGTTTGGGTAAAGCAGGATCGACAGTTGCTATATCTGTTTGGGGTAAAGCGCGATTCACCCATGCTGCATCTGTTTCGGGTAAAGCAGGATCGACTTTTACATCTGTTTCGGGTAAAGCACGATCGACTGTTGCTATATCTGTTTGGGGTAAAGCGCGATTCACCCATGCTGCATCTGTTTCGGGTAAAGCGCGATTCACCCATGCTGCATCTGTTTCGGGTAAAGGGCGATCGACTGCGGAGTTAGTCTCTGCGGTAATCGCCGCTAACTGCGGTATCTCAATCTTACCTGCTGCCAGCGCTGCGTCTGGGGTAGCCCTAGGGAGAGCACTATCTTCTAGCGCAACTTCTGGAGTTGAGGTATCCTGAATTTGAGCTGTTGCGGAGATCGGCCCCAAAGGCACTGCCGCACCAGAAATCAAGAAAGACAGCCAAAAAGCTTTAACGGAGGTTGAATTATTCACCATACCACTCACACCACTTGTTGAAAATTAAATCTGGCCCATCTTAAACGATAAGCTTGCTTATAAATGTAGTTGGTTTAACAAATTCTTATAAATAGTTAAAATTCTTTTAGGAAGCGATCGATTTCCAATCACTAATGACTGATGACTACAGACTACTGACTCCTGACTAATTCCCCAAATGAAGTTTTTATTAGTTACAGATTTAGACAACACGCTAGTCGGAGATGACGAAGCAACTCAAGTTTTCAACCAGCGCTTGCAACCTGTGCGATCGCAAATTTGTTTGGTTTACGCTACCGGGCGTTCTTATGCTTCAACTTGCGAATTAATTGCCCAAAAGCAACTGCTATCACCCGACTATTCGATCGCAGGTGTAGGCAGCGAAATTTACCAAGACGGAATCCTCGATTTAGATTGGGCGGAATATCTTTCTCAAGGCTGGGATAAAATGGCGATCGCCTCTTTAGCACAGCAGTTTTCCCAACTTAAACCCCAATCCGTAAAAGAACAAAATCCTTGGAAAATCAGTTATACTCTGGAACCAGCAGCAGAAAATAGCTCGACAATCAAGGCTTTGCAGCAAAAGTTAACTGAATCGGGACTGCCAGCTCAAATCATTTTTAGCAGCAATAGTAATGTAGATATTTTACCACAAACTAGCAATAAAGGCAATGCCCTTACTTATTTACAAAAGCGCCTACAAATTCCATCTGAAGCAACATTAGTTTGCGGTGATTCGGGCAATGATATCAGTATGTTTGAGCAGGATTTCCGGGGAGTAATCGTCGCTAATGCTCTATCAGAACTCTTAGAATGGCATCGCGAATGCGGCACTGAAAATCATTATTTAGCCGGTTCTGCTTCCGCTTGGGGAATCATGGAAGGAATGGCATATTTTTGGGAATTTTGATTGCCAAAAATTCGGTTTGGTTTGTAGTTAGTTGTGAAGTCCTCAGTACAAACGCACCCCAAGCACCCCAAGTCCTGCAAACAGTTAAAATCTGTTCAGGAATCTCAACCGCGTATCGATCGAACCTGCGAGTTGCGATACCATCAGCGTGTACTGCTTTATCAAACCTAATCGAACTTCACTTGAGTTACCTCAAGCGAGTTGAAGTTTATTTCCTAGCCTGTTGGGCCCAACGTAGTGGAGGGAGTCGGCTATCCCAAGATAAGTCGCCTATTCCCCGATCGCCAAAGGTTCTATAGTTAAGTTGAGCGCCTAAACCTAAATTACTCTATCTATAAAAACTTATCTTTCTAGATGAACAAGATGTAGGTTGAGTCAACTATTTGCCCCTTTAGTTCAGTTCGCCAACGCACCGCCACATGGAACAAAATACTTTACCCGTAGAGGTGATTCTCTCTCACCCCCGCCAATATTTAGGTAGCCTGCGGCTCGATTGGACGCCACAACCGGGGAACTATGTAGATTTAGAGGGACAAACCTACGCTGTTTTGGAACGCCACCACCGCTATCAACTCAAATCCGGCCGCTACCAACTGCAAAAAATTGCCCTGTACGTGCAGTCGGCCACACCGCCGACGGAAAGAACTTTTGTAAGCGGCATCTGGGTTATTGGAGATGCTAGCTGTCGCTTTAATGCTAGATCGGAAATTCTGCGCTGCGCTGTCAATCCCAATGGCCCCTGCGACGGCTGTGGCGATTACCAAAAGTCTTGAACCATCAAGTCAATCGATTTTAGATTTTAGATTTTAGATTTTAGATTTAAGCATTGAGCCCACGGATAAATTCGGGGGCGCCTTTATCGGATACAGGTTTTTTATTTCTGGACGGATGAATCACGTGGCGGGTATCCTGGATGCTTTCCGTCAGTACACAATTTCACCTCGCCCAACTGAGAAACCGAGAGTGCCGAGAATCTCGGCGTCTCCCTCAATGACAATAAACTATCAAAACCAACTAGCAACTCTCGAATCGAATTTAACTTCTTCAGGTAGGGGGTAATCTATCTTCTGATAGCTGTGCAGCACGTCGCGAATGCCAGTATGAATCAAATTTTCTATGTGCAGCAACTGTTCTGAAGAACAGCGAACCTGAACTGTTTGGTTTGACAAAGACTCGCCGGAGTCGATCGCAGTATATCTATTAGGAACTCGGCTGAGCACATAAGCAATTAAATCTTGTCGCAATCCCGAAGGCGAAAAAGCTTGTTGGTATGGGTGCTTCGGATAAGACTCCAAGATAATTTCTACTTCCTCTGTGACTACAGCCAAGGTAATATTGACAAGATTTTTCTGCATTTTCCCTGTCCCCAAAGACTCGTTAACTAATATTTTTGTGATCCTTCTCGTTTTCGTCTGATTTCTCATGAATTTTAACCGGCTAATACCGCCCATCGTTCTTCGGTCATCACCAGCTCGAACTCAGAACTTACCTCTTCTATAACCCGCAGCACGTAGCAGGGAATCTTGTCGGATAAAATAGCACTTGCCACCGTACCAGTGTGAATTTCTAAAACTGCTTCTGCAGCAGCTTCAAACATCAGTCGCTGTCCCGGAAACATCACTCTTTCAAAGTACCAATTAGGAATGTTCCCAATCCGAACAACCTGAACTAGGTTGGTAACATTTGCGTAATAGCACAGAATCTGGTTGTTACCTTTATAAGATAGCCGATCAGACATTTAAAAAATCTCCACACTCTTTCAAAAACTTACTGAGACTTGGCTTTGCCTGTTAGTGGCAATTGTGAGTTTGGATCTTGACAAAAGGACAGACTTATTTTTTTTGTGTTATTCTATAGCACGAATCACATCTTCAGTTATTAATTTTTGTAGCATTGAGTAATCCTGCCAACATTGAGAGGTTTGGCGAAGAAACCCCGTTTGTTCCGGCGAGAACCCCCGGTTTGTTTGGTATGCAGGGCCTATATCCTGACTTATTAAGGTTGTTGTTCTGTTGCACCCGTTAATCGAAAATACCGTCACTTTCCTGAACTCTCCTGACAACAGATTCACTCTTTGGCAGTGGAATGGTGCTGAGAGTGCGATCGACCTTTAGATCCAGAGCTTGGAGTAAACTTTATCTAAAAAATATGAGGAAATTATGAAGACAATCAATTTTTTTTGATAAATCTACTTTTGCCGAAGCAGGGATTACAATACTTAAGCAAAAACCCGGTTTTTTAGCCAAAAACTTGACTCCATCTGTGCTCCTGGGTTAAAAAACCCGGTTTCTGAGGGAAATCTGCGTAAATCTTGGATTAGCAGGCCCAAACCGGGTTTTTTACCAAAAAACTTCGCTGCATCTGTGAGCTCGGATTAAAAAAAACCGTTCTTGAGGCCAATCTGTGTAACTTCTGCAGGAGTTATTCTGCCTGTAAATACGGTGATAGCCGATCGGCTTTGCAGGTAACAAAAAACCCCGACTCCCTGAGATAATCTCTATAATTTCTAGGGAATCAGGGTTTAAATGAACGAATCACCGATCGATCTCAAAGCTAAATCAAAAAAATGAGGAAATTATGAAAATAGCCGGAAAAACTAGCACTTTCCTCGACGCCTAAACCCGGTTCAATAACATAACTGCGTTATTTTCGCAAGAATCAAGGGAATGAGAAAGCGGAGTTTTGATCCTCATCCGGCTTTAATGCCCCTTTGATTCTGCCGTCGGGCTGGGCCGACTTTGTTAGTCTAGTAGCGGTTTCAACTGCCGAGTTTGATCTGCTATCTGCGATGTATTTTACCCGAGTTTAAGCTGTCGCGCATTTAAATTGTATATTAAGGGCGGGCGGGACGCTAGGGCCCCTACTCCCCACAAGACTTTAATTTTTTTTGACCTACAATTTAAATGCCGCCACAGCTTAAAGCAACGGTTCCCAACCCAGAATTTCCGCCACTTGCTGTGCCAAACTCAAAGGATCGAAAGGCTTTGCAATCACCCCCGCTACCCCCAAATCAGCAAATTTGCTCAAATCCATCGCCTGCACCTTAGCCGTCAGGAAAATCACCGGAATCCCCCGAGTAGCAACATTGTTTTGTAGCAAACCAAACAGAGTAAGTCCGTCCATATCCGGCATCATCACATCTAGTAGAATAGCGTCAGGGAGTTGAGTTTCAGCTAACAGCAATCCTTGGCTGCCGCCTGGTGCGCTTAGTACAAACCAGCCACCTAAATGTTCCAGACAAGCCTGAATCACGCTGCAGAGGTTTTTTTCATCATCAATGACCAGAATGCGCTTTGCTGACATAATTAAAACTCAAATTTTAAATTAATCATGGTAAACCGAAAAAAAACTTAGGCACGCTGCCTCCTCAACCGGGTTTCTGGAAAGATATAGCAAAAGGAAGAAGCGATAAAATTAAGAGTTTCCGCACTTAAAAACGTCCTAATCGTCGGGCGCTGTTGATAGATTTTGCCGCTTACCTACTTAAGCCCTGAACATAAAAATCGACCTATCAGCCTCCCAAAATCATCCTACCCGCGTGGGTTGCCAGGAACTTGAGCTTGCGCGAGATATTATCAAAGCAATCTCAAACCTCCAAACTTTTTCCCCCCTCGCCTTCCAACGGTGCAGGCACTGTGAAATAGAAACTGCAGCCTTGTGAGACAACACTTTCGACCCAAATTCTGCCCCCGTGCTGCTGTACTATGCTGCGACAGATAGCCAAACCCAAACCCGTACCTCCTTTTTGGCGGGAGTCAGAAGCATCGACTTGTTGAAACCGTCCAAAGATTGTTTCTAGTTTATCTGCCGGAATCCCCCGCCCTCGATCTTTGACTTCAAATAAAACCCGCTCGCCCAAATCTTCCACCCTGAGAGTTACTGTACTTCCAGGAGCGGAGAATTTAATCGCATTGCTCAACAAATTTACCAGCAGTTGAACGATTCTGTCGGGGTCAGCCCAA
Organism: Microcoleus sp. AT8-A3; assembly: GCF_036705675.1. Classification (NCBI taxonomy): domain Bacteria; kingdom Bacillati; phylum Cyanobacteriota; class Cyanophyceae; order Oscillatoriales; family Microcoleaceae; genus Microcoleus; species Microcoleus sp. AT8-A3. The sequence goes on along the minus strand of NZ_JAUBVD010000049.1, from coordinate 18,649 downwards.
ATTTTTGCTGTTCCGGGCAAAATCAACAAATCAATGTTATTTTCAGCAGCCAAAGAAAGTACAGCTTCGGCAGACTTCCGCATCAAAACCTGGGCATCGCACCACTGCTTGACGAGGATAACTTGGCTCGAATCGAGCCGTTCTAAGTCGAGAATATCGTTGACCAAACGCACTAACCGTTCGGTATCGCTCGAAGCGATTTCTAACATCTGTTTGGCAGTTTCCGGTTTATTTTTCAGTACCCCAGCCGCCAGCAAACCTAAAGAACCGCGAATCGAGGCAAGTGGCGTTCGCAGTTCGTGGCTGACAATCGAAATAAACTCATTTTTCATTTTTTCAATTGCCCGACTTTCTGTGATATCTGTGACTGTGCCCACGTGACCAATTAGTTGAGCTTTGTCGGAAAAAATCGGAGCTGTTTTAAGCCGACAAAACCGAATGGTTCCGTCTCGCTGGATGTGGCGAAATTCGCCGGAAAATTCCCCATCTAGCGATTGCGATTGAGACCACTTAGACAGAATTAGTTTGAGGTCTTCGCGGTGAACAAACCGCATCCAGCCGTTTCCTAAAGCCGCTGCCGATGTGAAGCCACCAATTGCTTGACAGCGAGGATTTGTATAGGTACATTTCCCCTCAGTATCGATTTTGAAAATGCCCACGGGGGAACTCTCGCTCAGAGAGCGAAATAAAGCTTCGCTTTCCCGGAGTTCTGCTTGAGAGCTTTCTAGTTCTCTGGTTCGCTGCAAAACTCGCATTTCTAACCGTTCGTTGAGCTGTTGGAGGGTAGCTTCAGCAAGTTTGCGATCGCTAATATCGCGGTGGACTGATACCCAGTGGGTAAACTCACCATTTTCGTCCGCTATGGGGACAATGCTCATTTCTACCCAAAATTCCGTCCCGTCTTTGCGGTAATTGATCGAGTCAACCCGCACCGGCTGCCAGGTTTTCAAAGCTGTCCGAACTCGATGGAGACTGGCGCGATCAGTTTTTTCACCTTGGAAGATGCGTGGCGTTTTGCCCACAACTTCTTCTAGTGTATAGCCGGTCATTCGCGTGAAAGCTGGGTTGACATAAATAATTCGCGGCCCCGGTTCCTCAATCGGTTCAGCTTCGGTAATTAACACGGCGTCGTTAGTGGTGGTGACTGCTGATTCCAACAGGCGCAACTGCAATTCTCTAGCTTTGCGATCGGTAATTTCTCTAACAGTCCCCACCATCCGCACTGGATCGCCGGCTTCGTTGTAAAAAAACTTACCTTTTCCCTCCATCCAGTGAATGCTGCCGTCGGGCCAAACCACGCGCTTTTCGTGACAGTAATCTCCTCGCTGGGCGATCGCCTGATTGATAGCATTCTCCATATTTTTAAAATCTTCTGGGTGAACGCAAGCTGCAAAACTTTGATAAGTTCCGGCAAAAGTCCCTGGGGGCAACCCAAACAACTCTTCGTGTTCCCTCGACCAAACTATGTGATTTTTCTGCACGTCCCAGTCCCAAAATCCAATTTTGGTAGCCGACAAAGCTAAGCTAAGCTGCTGATTGATTTTCCGCAGCTCAATGCTAGTAATAGCAACTCGAAGTTCTCTGGCTATTTCGACTTCGCACTGCTGCCAAGGCAAAGATTTTGACCTCACATTTTCTTGCCACAACTCAAAGGAAATGCGAGGAGAAATTAATCGGGTGCCATCCGGTTTAAATTCAATTTTTCCCTCTGGTGTACCTGCCCAGTTGACAGTTTGAAGTGCTTCTGGACGGAACCACAAAATGTAATAATTTTGCATTTCGGACATGGCAAGCACCAGTAAACCGCTAGCAAATTCTTGAAAATTCTCGGCGGGCGGATACAGTTTTGAGAGAGAATCTGTATAAAAAACGTCATTATTTATTTGAGTTTTTATCCAAGCAATTAAGTTTTCGATTTCTACCAATTCCGGGGTTTGCCCGATGGTTGTTAAATTTTCATTGGCACACACAACTCCACCGGTAGCACCCACTAAGGCAAGCAATTCATCTCGGTAGGTTAGTAAACCTTCTACAAAGCAGTTTTTTTGAGAAATTTCCGTGATAAATTTTTGACAAAGTGCTTTTAAATAAATAGCATATTCCCGGTCTTCGCTATCTTGTTTATAGCTGAGTTCTAAATTCACAAACTTCGCTAGTAGTTCGCAAGCAGTTCTTGTTTCGTAGTTGACATACTTTCGTGTTGGATGGTGACAGGCAATCAATCCCCAGAGTTTTTTATTTTTGATTAATGTCAGGGTCATGCTAGCGGCAACGTTCATATTTTTGAGATATTGAACGTGGCAAGGCGAAACTGTTCTCAACAAAGAGCAGCCCATATCTAAAGGGCTACCCGTCAGCGGATTGCAGTGAGGAATTAGTTCTACAGGCTGACAGTTAATATCGGGAATAAACCGAATTAAATTCATGTTGAAGAGGTTTCTTGCTTGGGCGGGAATATCGGTAGCCGGATAGTGCAGTCCCAATAAAGGAGCCAAACTTTCTACTTTGTCTTCGGCGACAACTTCCCCCGCCCCGGTGGCATCAAATTGATAGACGATCGCTCGATCGAAACCGATTATCCTCCGCACTTCTGCAACTGCTGTCTGACACAGCACTTGCAGGTTTGGTGTTTTGTGGATTTTGTCTATCGGCTCTTGGACTAAATTATAACAATTGAAACAATCGCTCGTTTTTGGAGAAACAACCGACTCTAGTTCAACAATTAATGCTGAATTTGATAGATGTAGCGTCCCCTCAAAAAAAGACTGGCGGTCTTGACTTTTGAATGATAATCTGATACCATTACGTTGGTCTTTTTCAAATAAAGCTTTTTCAATAGCCTCAATTTCCTCAGTCTCGACAAATTCCTCTAAAAATTTATCCAAAAGTTGTTCGGGGTAAAGGCCCATCGCCTCAAAAGTATTGTTGCTAACTTGCAAAATTTTTAACGCCGGAGATTCCAGCACCAAAAGGATGCCGTGAGGTTGAATCGAACCTGGGGCGTAAATTAGTTCGCAGTCGCTGTTATTGAGAGTGCCTGTGTCTGAGGGCAATACCATCGCTTTCATCTGATTAATATTTCTCTAAATTAGCCTGTGTTCTCGATCGGCGGGTAAGCATCAATCAACCGCACCCCGTCGGAATTACACAATCTAACAATCCCCAGTCTTGGCTAAGGCTTCCTGATTTGTTTCGGACACGCACTGCATATTTGCTCCTAGTTATCCCATTTAAAAAAAAGAATACAACTGTAGGTACGTGCTCGAAACCCATATCTCATCAGCCATTCCCAGTTCTTCAATTCTTTAATTTTTAAAATCTAAAATGGGATTAGCGCTGTGCCTGAGCCAGTCTGTTTCTCAGTTGAGTCCGCTCCAAACGATTCAGGAGGCGAGCAATTAATTCCGGTTTCACGATCGGCTTGTTAACGTAGTCGTCAGCACCTGCGACAAACATTTGGCGCACGGTTTCCGACTCGGAATGAGCTGTCAAAAATAGCACGGGGAGCTTGCTCCAGCGCAAATCGTTGCGAACTGCCAAACACAGCTCGATACCGCTGTAACCGGGCATCTCCACATCTAAAATTAGCAAATCCGGACAAGTCGTTTCGAGTACCTCCCAGAACTTTTCGGGATCGTCCAATGTTGTTACTTGAAATCCCCAAGGTTGGAGAATCACTTGCAGTGCAGCCAATAGATGCACGTCATCGTCTACCACCATAACTTTAGCTTCAGCAGGGCCAGTCTGGTCGAGTAGTTGGGCGACTGCTTTGAGTATATCTGCTGGGGGGATAGATTTGTGTAAAAAGCCCGAAGCTCCCAAACGAGCAACTTCTATTCGATCGCTCAATTGATTGTGCCCGCTAAAAACCATTACCGGAATTTCGGGCTTTTCACTGCGGAGTTCGGCTAATAGAGAAAGTCCGTTTTCCTGAGATCTGGAAAATGTCAAATCCAGCAAAATCGCGTCGGGAGGCTGTTGAGAAATCGCATTTCTTGCCGCTTGCGGAGAGTTGGCGACTTCTATCTGGAAGTCGGAACCGGATGCTACTGTTTTGAGTCGATCGCTCCCAAAAGTATCATCATCAACAACCAGCATTCGGCGCTTTTGGGAAACCGCAGGAACCAAATCGCCTTCCGGTTCGGGCGACGGGCGATCGAATATCTGTTTGAGCTGATGCAGAAATTCCTCAATTTGCTGGGCTGTCCCCGGTTTCAAGATGTTTTGAGCCTTGAACAAATGTTCTATCTGGCGCGCAACTTCCGAACCTTTCGGCAGCCCTAACGTTCCCAAAGAACCGACTAATTTGTGAGCTTGGGCCTGGGCTTCCTCGCGCACTTCGCCCTCCAAGCTTCCGCTTTTGAGTTGATCGATCGCGCGATCGAATATCGCCACCTTTTCTATAAAATTAGCTTTTAAATTTCCGCGCATTTGGGCAATCGCATTCAAGACTTTGAGACGGCGCTCGTCTTTGTTTAATTCCTGGCTCGACCCGCTGGATTCAGTAGATAAAGTCTCTTGAGTTTTAGCAGTTTCTGCCGTTTCCTGTCCAACTTGTTGGCTCTCAATCTCCTCCGGCAGACTTTTGAGCCGATAGCCCAATCCGTACACTGTTTCCACTAAATCTACAGTCATCCCGGCTGCTTTCAGCTTCTGCCGCAGCCCCTTGATGTGAGCAGTAACGGCTTCTTCTTGAGGAAATTCGCCGGCCGACCAAATGCGATCGAGGATGGCGCTGCGACTGAAAATGCGCCGGGGATTTCTCAGGAAAAGTTCCAGCAAATTGTACTCTTTAGGAGTCAAGTGCAGCACTTTTTCGGCATAAGTTACTTCCGTAGTGTCCGGGTTGACTTGCAGTTTTTCCCATGTCAAATTTGTACTTGACAAAGTTGCCTTACCCCGGCGCAGCAAAGCCCGAATGCGAGCGATTAATTCTTCGAGATTAAAGGGTTTGACCACATAATCGTCTGCACCGGCCTCTAAACCTTGGACTCGATCGTTGCTGCTATCTAGCGCTGTCAGCAGTAATATCGGCATTTGGCAGCCGGACGATCGCAATTTTCGACACAAACTAATGCCATCGAGTTTAGGAATCAGCACATCCAAAACAATCAGGTCGTAATCGTATGCCTGCACCAAATGCAACGCTGTTTCACCGTCTGCTGCCGCATTCACATTGTAATTGTGAGAGTTCAGCGCTTGAGTCAGCAAACTGACTGTAACTGTGTCATCTTCTACCAGCAGGATTTTCATAAACGTCACCTGTCCTTCCAACTATTCTTGGAATTTTTTAGAGGTTTTTGGGGCTAATTAAATAGCCTTTTTACAACTGAATTTGAAAATTCCTCACCTTCAGTATAACAAATATAGCCTTTCTCAGTAACATGAGGTACTCTCGGATCTAAGGCATTGGGCATTGGGCATACCTCACCACGCTTGAGAACTGCTATGGTATTCTTGAAATAGAATGATTGTAAATTATTTTTTTTTATTTATTTTCCTCTACAAATATTTCATTAGATTGCGGCTGAGATTTTAGGGCTTTTTGGACTTCAACGCCTGCTGAATCTTTTGAATCAAATATTGCGAGGAATCTTGATTTTTAACTAAATCTTCCAACTCGGAAGCCGCCACTTCTGTGTGTTCTATTTCTCGAACTAAAGAATCAGCGGTAACACTTTTTATGACTCCCAAAGGTTCTTGGATAGCCGTCAATGAATTGAAGTTTTTTTCCGCTATTAATTCTTCCAACTCTAACAGAGCCATTTCGGCGCGATCGATCTTGATAGTCACGGATTTAGCCACATTAGCACCCGCTCTTGCTGCCTCAGTGAGTTCGTGAACTCGAAGTTTAAATCGGCTGGCAATTTGCTCCATTTGAGTCCCCAATTCAAAAGTTTTACTTGCCAGTCTGCCAATTTCTAGACTCACTTTACTCAGGCCGCTGGGCTGACTTCCCATTTGATTGGTAACTACAGCCACCTGTACTGCTAAATGCCTGACTTGTTCGATCGCCTCCCGGATGGTTCGGGAAGTGCGGTTAACCGTTTCTAAATCATTAGCTATGGCTTTGCCCACGCCCAAAATTTTATCTGTATTGTTGCAAATAGAATTAGCACCTTGAAAAGTAGCTTGAAATGCTTGGCGACCTTCCGAAGAAATCAGTTTTGCAATCCTCACAAATCGCTGATTCATTTGAGCAATTTCTTCAGCTTGTTTGACCAGCGCCGCTTGATGGGAATTCGGATTGACCTGGGATTTTTCTGCTTGACGTTGGTAGCTTTTTAAAAGTTCATTACATTCATGAACTTTCGCTCTTTCTTGTTGAATCAGCGCCAAATACTTGTGTCTTTCTAGTCTGTATTTTTGAATAGCTTTGTTGGTTTGTGCTAAAATCTTTGACTGGGCAATCACCAGAGTATGAATGTTCAAAAGGCGGTGGCTATGGTCTTCCATTACCACAATTATCGGTTCATAAATCAAGTCTCTATGCCTGTTGAAAGACGCTTGGACAGCATCGTCAATTTTCCAGTTTTCCGAAAGCAGCAAAGGCGGAATTCTAATAAAATCTAACAAGGCTCGAATCGGGTGTGACCCGTAAAGTTCTACGCGATCGGGAAAACTCATTTGCTCTCGAAATTTGACGCGAGAAATCATGCCCAATACCTGTGATTCATGAGTAATAATGACTCCCGGCAGGTCGGGTTCTTGCTCAAATCTTTCAGCCACTACCTGTCCTAGAGTTGCAGCGCTCACTTGGAAGTCGTGACACGGCAGATGTCCGATCGTGAAATCGGGGGTGAGTTGAGTTGGATTGCTCATTTACCCGGATAGTGTTAAGTACAAGTTAACAAATTATATATTAATATTATAGCTGGCAAAAGTATAGTCATTTATAGACATGGGGGGCGTTAAGTCCCTCCCCTTTCACTTTTGCTTTGAGCGGATCGACCCGCCTCGGCTGAACTACGCAGCTCCCTATCCCATTGCTAAAGGCATTTGGGATTGCTTTTCTGAGGATATTGTACGCTGCATTCACATCGGAATTAATTAGCTGACCACTCGACGTTTTGTACAAACCCCGCTTAATCCGTTTACCAGTAAACACAGGCTCTTTTTCTGTTTTTCCATAAACAGGAATTGGGTCTAAACCTAAAAAACTGGATCGGGATGTGTAGGATTCTTCCTGCACAATTACTGTGATTCCCGCCAACCGAGCTTTGTACTCCAACATTTCAATTAATCGAGAGTGAGGAATACTAACAAAGTTTTGATTGGTTTGCTTCCCTAACTCGATTTCTGTTTTCCACAGCGCGTTCTTGCCAATTACTAGCGTCCCAATCTGCTTGGTGAGCAAAAGGTTAATAATTAGACGGCTAGCATGATGTAAGTAATTATCAACTTTTTGATGGCGACAGCGAGTTAAGCGCGCTCATGCGGGGTGAAGTTTTGCGATTCCCTTTTAAGTGGGATTGCAATCGTGCTTTCCGCTTGTTGTAGAACTGGTTGATCGATTTCAATGGTCGCCCGTTAATCAACAAAGGGATAAATCCCGGTTGATTTGAAGTTAACGCCACTAAATTATCCAGTCCCAAATCAATACTAGCTACAGAGTTGGCATTGCCAAGGGTGGACTCCGCTTCATCATAAATCACCTCAATTACATAGGAATCACATTTCGGAACCAGTCTAACTTGACAAATCTGGTTGGGATTGAGTTGGGTTTTAATTGAAAGTTCAGTGCCGGAAAGTTTAATGATTCCTTTCTTCAACTGTTTGCTGCTAATTGCTTGAATCGTGTAGACGAGAAGGTTTCGCCCTTTAGTCTTATCTTTGTACTTTGGCAGTTTTGGACGACCCGTGAATTTTGAAGAATCAGCTTTGTAAGCTTTAACGGCTTCAAAAAACGATTTCCAATTATTGTCTAGCACCATCAAGATTTGCTGACTTACTTTAGCAGGCAAAGCCTTGTAGGCTTCATGAGACTTCATCAATCGGTTCATTTCGTTATAACTGACATAACCCCATCCATAAATAAAGCTCTGACGAATGACGTAATTGGCGGCATTGTAGAGGTTTTTGGACTTGAAAGCTAGTTCGTCTATTTGGGCGAAACGGTGTTCCGTGGATTTAATGATGTGCCTCTCTGTTAGCTGCATTTGAGACTTCCCTTCTTTGGGCTGTGCGTATTTCTTGTTCAACACTCATAGCGATATGATACCATTCTTGTTTATAATGGCTTATAAACTCAACGAAGTTTTACAATACTGGAATAAGATTGTTGAAAGTAGTCAACGACCCAGCACGGAAGTGACTGGGCTTGGGGCCTAAAACTTCATTTTCAGTTGACCAGCCTGAGACCTTTGATGTCTAGGTTTTGTGAGTAATGACACCAAGCGGATGCGTAGCTAGTCCCCTGTTCTGTCGTTAAGGGTTAAACATTTTTATTTGGGTTAAGGACGTGCCATTAGGCGAATCAGCTCAGAAAACAAAGGCGCGTGCTAACTTCACCCCAGCAATGGGAGTGGAATTGCTTAGTTTCCATCAACAACCCGGTTCACAAACACAACCAGAAGCGATCGATTATACAGCCCTATCCCTTCCCCCTGTTTCCTCCTACCGCTTTCGCGCTCGTAAAACGCTGAAGTGGGGGTTACTCGCCCAGAAGAAAAAGGACAACTATAGGGAAAAATTAACTCTCTGACCCTGGGGCCTTCTATTACCTAGTGTCTGACTATTGTCATCTCAAGTCTGTTGGATCGGCCACGCCAGTTGTCCCACGGGTTCCGTCCTCACAACAGGGGCATTCATATTTTGTTCTTTAAAACAACCGGGAAAATATCTAGATTGAAACCAAAAACCTTAAATCGGACTTTGCCGCTAGCAACCTTTGAGGCTGCTTACCAGTTGTTACAGCAAATGGCTGAAATCCCAGGGGCGATTTGGCTCACCGACGATGCGATCGCTGATTCTCAAAATCTGGAAAATTCGTCGGAAAGGTTTGCAGCAGTAGTATCAGAGCATTTTAGCGCGCTGCTGCAGGGCAAGGTATTAGATGAGCTCGCAACAAACGGACGCAAACACAGCGAAAAAAATCTCTATTCGCAATTGAATGTGCAGTTGACTTTCGACCCTGGGGCGATCGCCAATTTCCTGTCTCCCATCGCAGACAAACTCGCAGAAATAAAGCCCGCACCCCCGTGGAAAATTGACATTCGCGCCCTCAAACAAGCAATTAAAAATATACAGCCCAACTCGGCCGTTCTGCAAAGCGAATTCACCCTAAATTTGCTGGATATTCTCGCTGCTAAGGCCAGCCAAAATAATCGCCTGCCCCTACACAGCCAAACAGAAATAGAGGGAAAATCAGCGCCCAAAATTATAGATCCAGAAACGCTACAAAGCCAGATTGCCGAAGCCGTCAATCAATTACAAATTGCCAGTCCCTGCATTTCATTTTGTCAGCCAGTAGAAGATGCTTTGCAGCAACAGCTTGAACAAGAGCGACTTTTGAATCAGGTGACAACTCAAATCCGCCAGAGTTTGGAATTGCCTGTAATTTTGTCAAAAGCAGTCGAGCAAGTGCGAGAGTTTTTGGATGTCGATCGCCTGTTAATTTATCAATTTGAAAAAGTGCCAGCGCCGCACAAGGTCGAGTTAGCTAAAGAAAATCCTGCGGCAGTTTCTGGGTGTGGCGAAATCCCAGAAACTTCCGGGTCTTACTTGTATTTAGGTCGCGTTACCTACGAAGCTTTAGCCAATGATGGTATCTCGTCTGTACTAAATTTTAGTGAAGACGCGCAGTGTTTTACCAATGGAGTCATTGACCGAGAAAAATATCGCAAAGGTTTGGCTTTGTGCGTCGCGGATGTGGAAACAAGTTACTCTTCGCAGCCTTGTTTTTTAGAGTTGATGCGGCGGGCGAAGGTGCGGGCAAAGTTGCTAGTGCCGATCGTAGTTCAAGACGACTTGTGGGGGCTGCTAATTGCCCACCAGTGTACTTTTCGCGAGTGGGAAGAAAGCAAAAAAACATTTTTGCGACAAATAGCAGAACATTTGGCGATCGCGATTTACCAAGCCGAACTTTATGCACAAGTCCAGCAGCAAAAGCGCACCTCAGAACAGCGCGTAATAGAGCGCACGCGAGAACTGCGCGATGCACTGGTTGCAGCCCAGTCTGCCAGCCTCGCCAAGAGCGAATTTTTGGCAGCTATGAGCCACGAATTGCGGACTCCTCTGACTTGCGTCATCGGCATTTCTGACACGCTGCTGCGGTGGTCTTACGGCAAAGTTGGCAGTAAAGAAGTGCCAGTGCAAAAGCAGCGGCAGTACCTGCAAACTATCCGAGACAGTGGCGACCACTTATTAGAATTAATTAACGATATTTTAGATTTATCGCAAGTAGAAGCGGGAAAAGCAGTATTAAAAATTAGTGAATTTTCACTTTCTAAATTAGCTTCTCAGAGCCTGCACGCCCTCAAAGAAAAAGCTGCGGCTAAAGGCGTGGAACTGCTGCAAGAACAGCGGATAAAACAAGAGTGCGATCGCTTCATCGCTGACCCGCGCCGCGTGAGACAAATTCTCTTCAATCTTTTAGGAAATGCGATTAAATTTACTCCCAAAGGCGGGCGAGTCATCCTGCGAGTTTGGGTGACAGAAGATAAAAATCGAACGTCGGCAGTGCGGCATCCCGGTACTGCACCTGCAGGCAGCACCGCTGTTTTTCAAATCAAAGATACCGGCATTGGAATTCCCGAAGATCAGCGATCGCTGTTGTTTCAAAAATTCCAGCAGTTGGATTCCCCCTACCGCCGCGAATACGGCGGCACCGGTCTGGGATTGGCCTTAACTAAACAGTTAGTAGAGCTTCACGGCGGTGCGATCGAAGTTAACTCTACAGTTGATGTCGGCTCTACTTTTACCGTTTTTATACCCATCCAAACTCTAACCAAAGATGAATCCACAAAATTAACCTATGAAAAATCTAATTCATCTTTACCGCTGCATTATTCCTCGCGGGGCAGTCTCGTACTCGTGGAAGAAGATGAAGAAACTGCTATGTTGATTTGCGATATCCTGACAGCAGCAGGACTGCAAGTGGTGTGGATGATTGAAGGTTCAGCGGCGGTGGAACAAATTGAACTTTTGCAGCCGAATGCTGTGATTGTCGATATGCGTTTGCCCGGTATGAATGGCTGCGAAATAATTCACCAACTGCGCGAAAAACCCGCTACTGAAAATATCAAGATTCTGGCTTTAAGCGCTAATGAAATTCCGCCCGATCAGATATCTTTTGTGACGGCGGGAGCTAACGATTGTTTGGCTAAACCGATTCATCCCGAGCAATTGCTGGACAAAATTATTTCTTTAATGGCTGGGATTGGTAATGGGTAATACAATTTTAGATTTTAGATTTTAGATTTTAGATTGGGGAATGACCACGAATTTCTTCATGTGGTACCCGCCACGTGATTTATCCCTGGAATCAATCCAAAATCGAAAATAGAAAATCCTCAAGAAAGAGCATTTATCCGTGGGCTCAATCTAAAATCTAAAATCTAAAATCTAAAATCGATTGACTCATTGGATATGGGTTGGGATATGGTCTACAGTTACATTCTTTTTTTGAACTGGTATAATTTGTAATTCCCAATTACCAATTCCCCATCCGCAATTCCCCATGATTAATTGTCAAATTCCTACAGGATTAATTGTTTCTTGTCAAGCACCTGCTGATTCGCCGCTGCACGATCCGATCGTAATGGCGGCAATGGCTCGAACCGCCATCAATCGAGGTGCATCGGGGGTGCGGATTGACACTCCGGCTCACATTGGGGCGGTGCGTAAACAGATATCCGCTCCCATAATTGGGATTTGGAAGCAGCAATTGCCGGGATGCGAGATTTACATTACTCCTCGGTTTGAAGACGCGCGGGCGATCGCCGCTTCTGGAGCCGATATTATCGCCGTTGACGCTACTGAGAGAAACCGTCCTCCCGGCGAAGATTTAAAGACGTTAATCGCGCGAATTCACAGTGAATTGGGCAAATTAGTGATGGCGGATGTAGATACAATAGAAGCTGCGATCGCGGCAGCCGAAGCTGGTGCAGATACTGTAGCAACTACTCTTTTTGGCTATACTGCCCAGACGGAAAATTTGTCGCCGCCGGGATTTGATTTGCTTGCGGAAATGGTAGAAAAGCTTAAGGTTCCCGTTATCTGCGAAGGCGGGATATCGGGGCCGGAAATGGCTAAAAAAGCCTTGGATTTAGGAGCGGCGGCTGTTGTTGTTGGGACAGATATTACTGGGATTGATCTTAAGGTGACAGCCTATAAGTCGGTGATTGGCAAGTAAGAAGGAAGTTCGGCAACGGATTTTTTAACGGATGTAACGGATGTAACGGATTGAAGGAAGTTCGGCAACGGATTTTTTAACGGATGTAACGGATGTAACGGATTGAAGGAAGTTCGGCAACGGATTTTT
>NZ_JAUBVD010000049.1:0-6065 GCF_036705675.1 Microcoleus sp. AT8-A3 | reverse complement strand
TAACGGATGTAACGGATGTAACGGATTGAAGGAAGAAGGGAGAAGAAATATTCGGCGATAGAAATCGGTTGTAGGCACACGAAACGCGCCAGCTAAGGGTGGGAAATATCGGGCGATTTCTATCGCCCTTTATCCGGGGAAGTTGCTAAATTAGTGCGCCGTTGATAAAGCTGCTAACTACAGCCAAGGCGATCGCCCCCAGTACCGCGCTCCAAAGGCCCATCCGCAAACTAAATCCTTCAACTAGCTTCGCAGCCGAGGCAAAAACAATCACGTTCATTACAAAAGCAAACGCGCCGGAAAGCAACCCCAACGTCAGTAGGTTCGGCACGAAAAAAACTGCTTTCAGAATTGGCAAAATTAAAACATTCAACATTCCCAAAACTGCAGCGGAAATTACTGCTTTCGGTGTGCTGTCAATTTCTACGCCGATCGGCAGTTGAGAAATCAGTAGCAAGCTGCTACCCGTCACCAGCCAAGCAATCAAAAAATCGATCGGTTCCACAGCGCTCGTACCTCCTTAACAGTTGAATTGTCAAAAAAACTTGATATTTAACATACATCTTATATACCTTAATCAAGCAATCCGGCTGATTCGTCTACCAACGGGCCGAATTTATGTCTGTCACTAAAGAGTGAGAAGTTATAATCGCTGTATCATAGGCAAAATAATCCGGATGGGAACCGTATCAACCTGTTAGTTGAATAAAAAGAGCAGATTAATTAATATGGCTGGCGATTTTTCTTTTAACTCTAAAGTCCGATTCGACAAAAATGGCTTGGACAATGCTTCACGGCAACGCAGCCGATCGCTCCAAGTTATGATTTTTATGCTGATCGTCACTACCTTGATGGCGCTACCAATATTTCGTCTAGCCGAATTGCAACTGATACAGGGAGCCTACAACCGACAGCGGGCGGAAAATAACCGTATTCGCCCTGTTTCAGTCCCAGCGACTCGCGGTCAAATTTTAGACCGCAACGGCAAAATTTTTGCGGCCAGCCGCGTATCTCGATCGGTCTATGTGTGGCCAAAAGAGCGATCGGCCAAGGAGTGGCAAGAGATCGCCGCTACACTGGGCCCGATCGTCAAACTTCCCGCGGCCGAAATTGTCAAAAAAATCGATGCCGCTGGCTACAGATCGGCCCTGCCAGTGCGAATTAGTAAGGATATTGATGTCGGTACTTTCGTCGCTTTGGGAGAACAAGCTAATAGTTTGCGGGGAGTTGAAATTCGCGTAGAATCGAGCCGAGACAATCCCCACCAGCAATTAGCAGCTCACCTTTTGGGGTACGTCGGCGAAGCTAGTTTAGAGCAATTAAAAGCTAATCCTGCATATCCGATGGGGATGCTCGTGGGTCAAATGGGAGTTGAAAAATTAGCCAATTCAACTTTAGAGGGCGTTTGGGGAAACCGTTTAATCGAGGTGAATGCTAAGGGCGAGGAAATCCAAGATTTAGGTGTAAAAGACCCTATTCCCGGCAAACCGGTGCAGCTAACTTTAGATTTAGATATGCAGAAAACTGCAGAAAAAGCTTTGGGCGATCGCCTGGGTGCAGTTGTGGCGATCGACGTAAAAACCGGAGCTCTTTTAACAATGGCTAGTTGGCCGACATTTGACCCCAATATTTTCACCCGCAAGGTGACTCAAACAGAATGGGAGCGGCTGCAAGGGCCAGAAAAACCGTTTTTAAATCGAGCCGTTCAAGGTTATCCAGTCGGTAGCACTTTTAAAATTGTCACTGCTATAGCGGGGATGGAGTCGGGCAAGTTTTCTCCTGACTCGACTGTGGCCACTTCTTCTTCAATTACGATCGGCGGAATTTCTTTTAACGAACACAGCGGCGGTTACGGCGTTATCGGTTTCCGCGACGCTTTAGCCTACAGCAGCAATACGTTTTTCTATCAAGTAGGTATGGCTGCCGGCCCCGAAGAAATGGCGAAAGCAGCTAAAAAAATGGGCATTGGCGGTACTATTAATTTAGACCTTTTGGGGTTGGAATCCGCCAATCACGGTCAAGTTCCGGTACCAGCAGAGAAACAGAAAATGTATGGGGAAGATTGGTATGTTGGGGATACGGTAACAATGTCGATCGGTCAAGGTTTGGTACTTTGTACTCCCTTAGAATTGGCTGTGATGGTGTCAACTGTTGCTAATGGCGGTTATCGAGTTCAGCCGCATTTATTGGCTTCTCAAACTAACACTCCTATTACCAAAAAAGTTCCCACAGGTATTAAGCCTGCCACTTTGAATGTTGTTCGCGAGGGATTGATTGACGTGGTGAAAAAAGGTACTGGCAAACGCATGAATGATGGTACTATTCCTTTAAGTGCTGGTAAGACTGGGACGGTGGAAATGCCCGGTCATCCTGACAATTCTATGTTTGTGGGTTTTGCTCCCGCTGACAAACCGGAAGTTGCGATCGCAGTTATAGTTGAAGGCGGCGGATTTGGTTCTGTATCGGCGGCACCAATTGCTCAAGAGGTATTCCGAACCTATTTTCAAAAGCAGGGTTTTAAACCTACTAATAAGCCTCTCTAGTCATTCGTTAATTGTTAACTGTTGACTGTTGACTGTTCTCATTTTGTCCAATAATTCGATCGCACTATTCTTGATATCTTGGAAAAGTGCGATCGAACAAAAGTTTTCCCCTACCAATCGTCTCACTTCCACGGTTGATAAATTCATCATTTGCGCTACCTGTTCCCGACTCATTCCAGAATTTAAGAGTTGAGTTACGAGCGATCGTAATGTTGACTCCGCTGCCAGTCGTCCCAGGTTTTCTTCGTTGTAAGTCTTCAAAGGGGTAAAAGGCGGTAAAAGGGCGATCGGCTAATATTGCTCTTTAGTAAATGCAGTATTAATGAAGATGAAGATTAGTTCAATTTTATTAAAAGTCAAGAGCCTGGTAGGCCTAGCAAGTTTTCCCGCCTACGTTGTTTGATTTAATAATATAAAGAAAGTTCACGAGCCGCTGTTACAGCGGCTCCAAGTGAATTAATACACACAAATACCTAGACGTTGGCACCCATCATTCCTCTCACTGCCATCGGGCATAATAGTGTGGCAGAAAATACATTCTTGTTCCAGCCAGTATTCGATGTCTACACCGGAAGCACCGAACAAATTAGAGCGATAGAAGTTGGTCTTCTCCACCAGGGTTTCATCCAACTCGGCACGTACAAAACAAGCATGAGTCAAGTCAGCTCGATCGAGGATCGATTGAGCGAGGGTAGCTCCATCCAAGCGGGTATGTTGCAGGATGGCGTTCTCCAGAGACACTTCAGCCAATTCGGCTCCAATCAGGTAAGTTCGAGAGAAGTCAGTTCCAATCATCGAACCCTGCAGAACAGCCCCGGAAAAATTGGCATCGCTCAAGATTGCTCCTTCCAAATATATGAACGCACTAACACGAATCCCAGCAAAGTTTCGCTCAAGAGCAGCATAACGTTCGAGCAATTCTGAGGCACTCATTTCAGTAAATAGCGATCCTTTCATAGGTCGTCTTCTCCTAAATCTCAATATACTGCTGAATAAAGGGATTACTCTAGGGTTGATTTAAGTGGTGTTAACTTGAACATTGCTTCGATTCTATCCTTAATAGGGTGGGGAATTGATTTAATATAAAAAGAGGCGCGATCGCTATTTAGTGAATGCAGTATTATTGATAGTGTAAATAGATTCAGGACATCCAACATGGACGTTGAAGAACTATATAGGCGATACGCTGCGGGAGAAAGGGATTTCTCAGGAGTTGATTTAAGTCATGCTGACTTAAACGTTGCTAACGTGACATACATCGAAGACCTCCAACCAGGTCAGAATGAGTTGAGTGGTATCAATCTCAGCGGTGCTAACTTGACTAGAGCCGATTTGAGTTATGTTAATCTCAGCGGTGCTAACTTGAGCAGTGCTAACCTAGAGTTTGCTACCCTATCGCTGACTATATTGACTGGTGCCAATTTGAGGGATGCTATCCTAGATTACGCTCAACTCTTAGGCGACCTAATTGATGTTGACTTGAGAGAAGCCAGCTTGTTTTGTACGCTATTGAATTGTACCAACCTGACCAGAGCCAACTTGATGGGGGCAACATTTCAAGTCAGTCCAAAGGGGCGTTTGATTTTTAGTGATACCATCATGCCAGATGGAACTATTAATAATGAAGATGAAAATTATGAGTAACCTAAATCATTTATGTAAGAGTGTGTAATAGTAATGCTGGCTGGATAGCATTTTCAAATATTTTGCTTTGCACAAATCATTTAGGTTCGCTATATATAGTTCAATTTCATTAAAAGTCAAGAGCCTGGTAAGCCAAGTCAGCTTTCCAGGCTACTTTGTTTGATGTCTAGACCATCAGCCTTATGATTCGATTATTTCCTCAATCTCGTCGGGAATATTTGAGAAAAAGTCAAGTCCAGTCAATTCCTCAACTTGGTTAACAGTCAGCTTCCATGTTTGCCAATTTCTCCAAGCAGCTTTGTTTTGTATGTCTGGAAGACTCAACCCTAATAAACTATTGAAAGGGTGAGGAACTGGTACCGGAAAATCTCCATTATTACCCACTGTGCCATTTGGATTAGTTGGTACATGATCTGGCTCAACTTCGTTGGGTGTCAAAATGCCATAAGTTCCAGCGTTAGCAATTGTGACATTAGCAGGAGTCAGTCCTGGTTGCTCTAAATCCAGTACAACCTTCCAAGTCCAACCAGGAATATTGATTCCTTTGTTAGTAAGAATTTGGGGGTTTGTTAATGTGCTAGGCTTCGAGTTATGACTGAAACGCTGCGGATTCAGATTGCTGCCATAACCCCCAGCAACAACATAAAGCTCTTTTGGGGTTTCAGTAATTGGATCGGTCTCAGTAATCTGTTTAAGAAAACCGTCGAAACTTGTCCATGCTGGACTATCAGGGATTTCTCCTCGGAAATCATTGTTATTATCATAATGCTGTGGAACTACATTTGTCAACAGAAAAGTGGCTATGTTGTCTTTTTCGCTATTGGTGCGGTGAGACGAAGGTAGCATATGCCCCTTTGAGTAATCACTGCCACGGTAGTCTTTATCTACGATCCGACCCCAGCTTTCAGGAATACTTTTATCTTCAATAAAGTCTATTTTTGAGCGAGGAGTTTCACCCAGCCACTTTCGATTCATTTGCCAACTTACCCATTTAGGAGTTTTACTGCTGTCATCATAAGCAGTGGCAAACTGTGCTTTCTCTAGCAAATAGTTATTGCTATCTGCAACGTCAAGGTCAGTTGTGTTCCTTGCATCTGAGGGATTTCCAAACAGTAGATGTTGACTTTTGAAAAATACATTATCTAAGTAAACAGTACCGCCACCAACTACTTCAAACTTGAGGGTTGCTACTTTACCGCGCAAATTGTCAGGTACCTCTATTTGGAAAGTCTCAAACCCTTCAATTCCATAATCAATCTTTTGGGTGTCTGCTAAATAAGCACCTGGTGTACGATTTGCTCGCGTCAAGTTGATGGATGATGAAACGCCTAAAGGACTTCCATCTGCTGCTGACAAAGTGACCAAAACATTTCTTCCTCGTTTCAGTTCTGCTTCGGGAACATGGAGGTCAAAGCGTAAATTTCCCCAATCAGGTACAACAAAACGGTTGTGGGTAATACTTTTGCCTGAGTCTAACTTCAGAGCATAATTAGCTTGAGTTCGATCTACTCCTATCCTATCCAGTTCTGCGTGCAAAGCCGGAGCCTGTGTTGCAGATAGCTGATTTACATCAACAAGATTGTTTGTAGTTACGCTCGCTGACGTTTCGCCATTATGAAAAGACCAGCCAGGAATCGCATCAGAAAAAATAGTCCGATTACCACCCTGCGGATTAAAAACCGCATCAAAATTGCCATTAAACAAAGTAGGAACCGCAAAATCTCCCCGCATTCTGGCATCATAAGTATTGTCAAAATCTACCGGTATGCGCTCTACATTCGTTTGGGGCCGCAACTCCGAACCGCCGCCCAAAACCGAATAAAACCACCCCGTACCAATTCCCTCCCAAGGAGCAGCATCAACACCATGTTCAAAACT
>NZ_JAUBVD010000048.1:0-46841 GCF_036705675.1 Microcoleus sp. AT8-A3 | reverse complement strand
AAACGGGCGATTTCAATCTGACGCAGGCAAAAGCCGATCAGTGCGAAGGCGCCGTGGAGGGCGACAAATGTCCACAGCCCGCCGAGTTGGAACCAGCGGGTGAAGTCCCACTGTGCTTCGGGGCCCCACAGGAACAGCAGGGAGTGTCCGAGGCTGTTGGCTGGGGTGGAGACTGCTACGGTGAGGAAGTTGGCTCCTTCGAGGTAGGAGCTTGCCAAACCGTGGGTGTACCAGGATGTGACGAAGGTGGTGCCTGTTAGCCAGCCACCGATGGCTAGGTAGGCGCAGGGGAATAGCAGGATGCCAGACCAGCCTACGAAGACGAAGCGATCGCGTTTGAGCCAGTCGTCGAGGACATCAAATATGCCTCTTTCGTTCTGGGCGCGTCCGACTGCGATTGTCATTGGGGTAAAATCCTTTTGCTTGTTAAAAGACCAAGGTTTCTAATTAAAGTTAACATAACTATATATTAGAAGTTCATAATTTTTCAACTAGAACAGCAGAGTTCCCCCACTAGAGGCGTACTCGATGAAAGGGTGGTTGAGAGGAAGGCCATCTTGGTTGACGATGCTCAGCAACTATCGAACTGACCCTTCGTCGCCCAGGGGCGAGGTGGCGGTGGTTGAGGACAATCCCGATCGATCGCGATCTCGTAGCCGAAGGGTGACGCTCGGTGGGCTAATTGAATTAAGATTTGGCTTTAAGGCTGTTTAATTTTATGACTGCAAAAACAATGACCTCGATCGATCCTGTCCTGCGCTACCCGGTTTTGGGCTCCCGCCGCTTCAGCAATTACTGGTGGGCGACGGTGGTCAGCATTGGAGGGACTGGTTTCCTGCTGTCGGGCATTTCCAGCTACTTGCACGTTAACCTGCTGCCTTTTGCTGACCCGACTCAGCTCATTTTCATCCCCCAAGGCATTGCGATGGGTTTCTACGGTGTCTGTGGCGTGCTGTTGGCGCTCTACCTGTGGCTGACTATTCTCTGGGATGTCGGTGGCGGTTACAACGAGTTCGATCGCCAAACTGGTAACATTCGGATCTTTCGCTGGGGTTTTCCCGGCAAAAACCGCAAAGTTGATTTTAATTGCAAGACATCGGAGGTGCAATCTGTGCGGGTAGACATTAAAGAAGGTCTCAATCCCCGCCGCAGTATTTATCTTAAGCTCAAAGACCGCCGTCAGTTTCCCCTGACTAGAGTCGGACAGCCGATTGCTTTGTCTGAAGTGGAAAATCAAGCGGCCGAATTGGCTCGATTTTTGCAAGTTCCCCTAGAAGGACTTTAGGGATTTGCGATTGGCGATTTGATATCTGAGATTGGTAATGTCTCGTAGGGTGCGCCGGGCCGCGCACCTTACCTACCTGGTAAGTGAAAAAGATTTATCTGCGAGTAAGCCTGTTACCAGTTTTTGAATCTATCAATTAACAATACTTCCGACAGTTTTTGATAGCCAACCGTAGAATAAGGCTTTCAAGGCTCCAAGGCAAGTTCGCTACCAAAGGAAAATCGCGGGTTTCAGACTGCGAACTAAAAACACTCCGGACTATTGAATTAAAATCTTTAGTTGCAAAGT
This sequence comes from Microcoleus sp. AT8-A3, assembly GCF_036705675.1. Classification (NCBI taxonomy): domain Bacteria; kingdom Bacillati; phylum Cyanobacteriota; class Cyanophyceae; order Oscillatoriales; family Microcoleaceae; genus Microcoleus; species Microcoleus sp. AT8-A3. Next base: position 45,268 of record NZ_JAUBVD010000048.1, on the reverse strand, counting down.
CCGTAATTGACTCAAAGTGAAATACAAATGCAAATGCAAATCAAAATTCAGCGGTGGTTGTTCTCACTTTTAATAATTGGCGCGTTGTTTGTCGGAGGATGCGGTAGTTCCCCTGTGGCAAACTCGACTCCGACATCGAATCCGGTGTCGGGTGAAAATATTTCTTTGTCTCCGTCTCCGTCTCCTTCTCCTGCTGCTGCTGTAGCGGCGAGTTCGCAATTTAGCAATTTGCCACGCTTGGACGGAAAAGCAACGGTGGTGATGACGGTTAAAGGTGCTCCTATTACGATCGAACTCGACGGCACAAATGCGCCAATTACTGCGGGCAATTTTGTCGATTTGGTTCAGAAAGGTGTCTACGACGGGCTGGTTTTTCACCGAGTCGTGCGGGAACCTCAGCCTTTTGTAGTTCAGGGTGGCGATCCCCAGGGTAAAGACCCTAAATTCCCTACGGCGCGGCTGGGAACTGGCGGTTTTATTGACCCGAAAACTACTGTAGAACGCAGGATTCCTCTGGAAATTAAAGCTCAAGGTGCTGCCAATCCGACTTACAGCGCGACGCTACAAGAAGCTGGGGTTAAGGAGAAACCCGTGTTGATGCACAGTCGCGGGGCTGTGGCTATGGCTCGATCGCAGAGTCCTGATTCGGCTTCTTCTCAGTTTTACTTTACTTTGACGGATGTACCGTTTTTGGACGGTAGCTATGCAGTTTTTGGGTACGTGAAGCAAGGGATGGATGTTGTTGATAAGATTGAAGCGGGCGATCGCATTGATAAGGCTACTGTTACTCAGGGTTTGGAAAATTTTAAGCCTGTTAGCTGAAGTTAGTCATTAGTGATTAGTCATTAGTGATTAGTCATTAGTCATATCAAATCCGGTAGCATCGGAATTAATCTTACCCACAGTCAGGACACGGCACTGCCGTGTCCCTACAATTAATCTGGCGCGCAAGAAACGGCTCTGCCGTGTCCTCTATAGCATTCCGGTGTTACCGGAATAGATATCATTAGTCATCAGTCATTAGTCATTAGTGAATGGATGTTGTTGTTACTGGAATTGGTCTAGTTTCGAGTTTAGGCAGTCTGGAAACTAGCTGGATAAGACTGCTGTCTGGAGAGTCGGGAATTCGGGAACATCAACCTTTTCTGAAAATTGAGCCGCAACCTTTGGCTTTAATTCGCACAAAACCTGCGGATTTAATAACTTTAATTCGGCAGGTTTTAGCAGATGCTTTGCAAGATGCTAATTTGACTTTGCCTTTGCCAGATTGCGGGATTGCGATCGGTTCTAGCCGAGGTTTCCAGGCAAATTTGGAACTGTTGGCTAGCGAAGGAAGTTCGGCAACGGATTGTGTAACGGATGTAACGGATGGAAGAAAGACGGAAGTTGAAAGAAGTCTGAGGGAATTCGGAAGAGGGAAGTCGCAAGAAGCAAAGGAATTCCCAATTATCGATTCCCAATTCCCAATCCCCAATTCCCAATTACCGATTACTAATTGTCAATTTGTGAATTTTTTGCCTCACATGGGGGCGATCGCAGGGGCGAGGGCAATTGGCTCAACGGGGCCGGTGCTGGCGCCGATGGCTGCTTGTGCGACGGGCATACAGTCGATCGCCCGTGCTGTTGATTTAATCCGCACTGGTGAGTGTCAGCGGGCGATCGCAGGTGCTGTGGAAGCGCCTATCACACCGCTGACTCTGGCTGGATTTAGCCGGATGGGTGCTTTGGCAAACAATGGGTGCTATCCCTTTGATGAAAATCGGGAAGGCTTTGTGCTCGGTGAAGGCGGGGCTTTATTTGTATTAGAATCGGCCGAGTTGGCAAGGCGTCGTGGTGCTAAAATTTACGGTCGAGTTTCTGGTTTTGGCTTGACAAATGATGCTTGCCATGCTAATGCGCCGGAGCTGGGGGGGAAAAGTGCGATCGCGGCGGTAAATCAATGTTTGAAACGCAGTAATTTAGCTGCGATTGATATAGATTTTATTCATGCTCACGGTACTGCAACTGAGTTAAATGACCGACACGAAGCACTGTTAATTGAGAAGTTATTTCACCCAGGAGTTGCTGTTAGTTCGACTAAGGGGGCGACGGGTCATACTTTGGGAGCTTCGGGAGCTTTGGGCGTGGCTTTTTGTTTGATGAGTATTAAATATCAGATGTTGCCGCCTTGCGTGGGAATGAAAAAACCGGGGTTTGAATTAGATTTTGTTCGCTGTGCGCGATCGGCTATTGTCAGAAATGCGGTTTGTTTAAGTTTTGGCTTTGGCGGGCAGAATGCTGCGATCGTTTTATCGGGCGATCGTTAATTTTTGTAAACTTGGTCGATCGGCATTTAAATTACACGATCTCTCTACAGTTAAAATCTTCTGAGGTGGCCGGAGAACCCCCCCACATCGAATTTAAATCTCAAAAATAGTACAATTTATGTATTTTAGTCAATTAACTGAGAATTTTGGTGAGATTGCTGGTGCTGCTATGCTAGTCTGGCTCTCCATCCCGACGCTAATCCTTGCGTCAAAGCCTCGGAGGCTAGAAAAGAGAGCCAGATTAAAGCAGTATTGTATTTTAGTGAACAAACCTGACGGTCAACTGAGTACAGTTAGACCGCAGGCTTCTTTTTCCTTTTTTTTCTCATGCTTTTTATAGTGAGGTAGTTCCACCCCCACTTGCTAATATAGTATCAGAGTATTTCCCGATCATCAATGGGTATAAAAGAAATAATTGTCGGTTTCCGTACCTACACCCGACGCTTCTTTCCATCACGCGGGCGTAATTTATTCGGGGTACTTCGCGCAGCGCTCAAATTAATCCCCTCTAAATATACCGAGGGACTTCCCGGCTGGTAGTTAAATTAAGTCTCAGGTATTTTCACATGGATCTGGCCTCTCATCGATTTATGTCTTATTTTGAACCAGAGCAAGCTGCTCACCTTTGCCAAATAGCTGTTTTGGAGAGTTTTGCTGAGGAAACGCTGGTTTTTGAAGAAGGAGAAACAGCGGATTTTTTATATCTAGTTTTAGAAGGTAAAGTCGAGTTTAGCAAGCGGATTGAAAATCATAAATATCAAACTGTTGCTGTCGCTAACCCAGACGATTATTTTGGCGAACTCGGAGTTTTAGACGGAGAGCCTCGCAGTGCTAGAGCTGTTGCAGTTGCAGGATCGACTTTGGCCAAAATAGCCCGTGAAGAACTAATAACAACTCTCCAGTTTGCTAAAGGCAGTTCGGTGATGCAAATGTTTAGTTTCATTACTAAAAATTTACGGGATACCACGGATCAATATGTTAGCCAATTGGTACACAAACAAAAAATGGTATTGGTTGGAGAAATGGTGAGTACAATTATTCACGATTTCAAAAGTCCTTTTACCGGAATAAAACTCTCTAGTGAAATGCTCAAAGAAATGCACCCGGATGAGGAAACTCAGGAGTGGTGTGAACTTATTCAATTGCAGGTTCATCGAATGTTGGGGATGGCTGAAGAAGTATTAGAATTTTCGCGTGGGAATTCTGTATTAAATAAAAAACCAGTTAATCTAATTCAGACGTTGCAGCAGTTTCAAAAGTTGAACAGAGTTTATTTTGAAGCAGCAAAAGTAGATTTGGTAGTACGGGTGACAGAAGTGATAGTGGAAGCGGACGAGAATAAGATTTTGCGCGTTTTACAAAATTTAGTTGGGAATGCTGTTGAGGCTTTTGGCGGAAGAGGGGGGCGGGTGGAGATTGCGGTGACACAAACTGAGGAGTGGGCAGAAATTAGCATTTACGATAACGGCCCCGGCATTCCGCCGACAATTAAGGACAAGTTATTTGAACCGTTTGTGACTTATGGTAAACGGACTGGTACTGGGTTGGGAACGGCAATTGTTAAGTCGATCGTTGAGGCTCACAAAGGGCAAATTACTTATGAGTCAGAGGACGAAAAAGGAACAACTTTTTACATTCGCTTGCCGAAAAATATGGTTTTAGCAGAGCAAAAATAAGTAGGTAGGAAGATATATACTTAGGAGTTTCTCACTAAGCGTCAGAGACTTGGTTGATGAGTAGATATCTTGGTATCCCACAAGATTTTTCTAATGAACCGGGTTGAAAAGCTTAAGTCCTAATACTGTATAGCGACTTGCAGGATCTAGTAGAATTGAATTAACGAAATGCTAAAAATCTGATGCCAGTTACTATTCAAACCTTACCCACAGAAGTTATCAATTTAATTGCCGCCGGCGAAGTGATTGACTCGATCGCCTCCGCGGTACGAGAATTAGTTGAAAATTCTCTGGATGCTGGCGCAACTCGCATCGTTGTTTCTGTCTGGCCCGAACAGTGGCGGGTGCAAGTTGCAGATAATGGTACGGGAATGGATCTGGAAAATTTGCAGCAGGCGGCTTCGCCTCACAGTACGAGCAAAATTACCACGGAAGCTGACCTTTACAAAATTGCTACTTTGGGATTTCGTGGGGAAGCTTTGCACAGTTTAGCTCAGTTGGGCTGTTTGGAGGTTTTGAGCCGATCGAATGATTTGGGATTGGGGGATTTTTCGGAAAATCAAGATTCGGCGCCAACCCCCGCCAAATCTTCCTTTAACAAGGGGGGAATGGAAAATGCTCGATCGGGCTGGCGGGTGGTTTACAATAACGCAGGCGTTGCTGTAGAGGTGGAAACAGCGGCGATCGCTCCTGGTACGGTGGTGACTGTTGATAATTTGTTTGGCAATTGGCCTGTGCGCCGCAGTTTTTTGTCGCCGGCACAGCAAATGCGATCGATCCAATTAACTCTTCAGCAAATTGCTATTTGTCACCCGCACGTTAATTGGCAGTTGCGTCAAGGAAATACGCCTTGTTTGCACGTAACTCCTGGTAGCACAGCGGAACAACTTTTACCTCAATTCGTGCGCGGTGTGCGATCGAGCGATTTGCAGTATTTAAAGTTAGATTTGCCGGCGAGTCCTCAAAATCAGAAAGCAGCAAATTTCTTGCTAGAAACTCAACTTGTGGGCGCTACAGTTAAACCTAATTACCAATTCCCAGTTGCTACTTCCCAATTCCAAATGCCTAATTCCCAGTTTTTAGAATTAGTAATTGGTTTGCCCGATCGCTGTCACCGCAGGCGGCCGGATTGGGTGAAAGTTGGGGTGAACCGGCGAGTTGTGCGATCGCCCGAATTAGAGCAAACTATTCTCAGCGCCTTTGCCCGCACTTGTCCGCGCGATCGCTATCCCGTGTGTTTTGTCCACCTGCAAATCTCCCCTTCGGAAATCGACTGGAACCGCCACCCGGCTAAGGTTGAAATTTATCTGCACGATCCGAGTTTTTGGCAAGCGCAAGTTAGCGCGGCAATTACTCGTGCTTTGCACCTGAATGATGATGTTTTGCCGCCTGTCCCTATTCCCGATCGAGTGGGACAATTGCTGAAGGCGTCGGAACAAAAAAGTGCTTACAGTGTCGGGATTTCGGCTAGGGAGAATGATGACGGCGGCGAACAGGAAAAAGCTAATAAAATAGGATTGATGGAATTGAGGGCGATCGCTCAAGTTCACAATACTTACATTGTTGCCGAACATTCCAGCGGAATGTGGTTGGTGGAACAACACATCGCTCACGAGCGCGTTTTGTACGAGCAATTGTGCGCGGCTTGGCAGCTAAAATGTCTCGAAAAACCAGTGATTCTCAGTCAATTATCTGCACTGCAAATTGAGAATTTATCTCGCTTGGGTTTGGAAGTAGAAAGTTTTGGGGAACAGCTATGGGCTGCCCGCGAAGTTCCTGAATTGTTAGCCGATCGAGATGACTGTGCGGATGCGCTTTTTGAACTCAGTAAAGTCGCAGATTTACAAGCGGCTCAAGTTGCGACTGCTTGCCGTAGTGCTATGCGAAACGGTACTCCTTTGAGTCTTTCCCAAATGCAAAATTTGTTGGATGAATGGCAGCAAACTCGCAATCCGCGCACTTGTCCTCACGGCCGCCCTATCTATTTTGCTTTGGAAGAATCGACTCTGGCTCGGATTTTTCGCCGCAGTTGGGTGATTGGTAAAAGTCACGGGATTTGAAGGTTAAAAGTTAAGCTGTAAGGTGCGCGTTACATACAAGACTGTTTTTTTTGAACCGCAGAGGGCGCAGAGAACGCAGAGAGGAAGAGAAGAGAGATGTTTTTAATATTTTTTTGGGCAACTGGATATTCGTATAAAATGTCAATTAAAATCAAATAAATCATAAATATGGATTTTCCGATCGCCCGACAACTATTTTATCGAGAAATAAATCAGCCTGATGGCTCGATCGACCTGGCGAAAGCTGCTCTTTATATGGCTTTGGAAGAATACCCAAATTTAGAGCCAGAGGAGTATCTCAACGCTCTTGACACGATCGCAGATGAAGTGCGCGATCGCCTGCCGACACAGAATTATCCGCTGCGGATTATTCAAACTATTAACGCCTATTTATACGGGGAGTTGCTGTTTGCGGGCAATGATGTTGATTATTACGACCCGCGCAATAGCTTTTTGAATGAAGTTCTCGATCGGCGTACTGGCATTCCAATCTCTTTATCTTTGGTTTATTTGGAGGTTGCTAAGCGGATTGATTTTCCGATGGTGGGAATTGGGATGCCAGGACATTTTTTAATTAGACCGGATTTTGAAGATGCTGGTATTTTTGTTGATGCGTTTAACGGCGGCGAAATCTTATTTCCTGAAGATTGTCAAGCCCGACTTTCTCAAATTTATGGGCAACCTATGGAGTTGCAGACGACTTTTCTCGCCCCGGTAAGTCGCCGACATTTGTTGGGACGAATGCTGGGAAATCTGAAGGCTATTTACTTGCAACAGGGAGATGCTGTGAGGGTACTCTTGGCGATTGAACGGATTTTGCTGCTGTTTCCCGATGCGCTGGGGGAACGGCGCGATCGCGGAATTCTCTATTATCAACTGGGACGCTTGGTAGAAGCGCGCCACGATCTGGAATTATACCTGAGAAATGCTCCGAATGCTCCTGATGCTGCTAGAATTCGCCAATTGGTCGATCGGCTCGATCGGGATCTTTGAACTTAAATTCGCTATATGTCGCACAGCACACTATAAGACATAAAAGTGACACTCAATAAACTGCTGCCTGACGACCAAATTTCGCTTTTATCATTTTTGCCATGGGATCTAAAATTTGGCAAAAAATTAACTATAACATATTAATTGTCAATTAAAACCTATCTTTTGATAGGTTGAATTTCCTTGACTTGACTGTAATATCATAGGTCATTTACGCAAATCCCGATTCGACTTTCCCGACTGATATCCGCACAGATATCCGCACAGAAGAGCGATCTAAAAAGTATTTTGACCTAAAGAGGCACAAACTCATGAACTTTCAGTTTCAACAAGGTTATCTCAACGGAATGCAATCGCTGTCAGTCCATTTAACCAAAAGAATGTCAAAGTCTTTATCATTAGGTTTGGCGCTTTTGCTGGGAACAAGTGCAGTATTCCTAAGCAGCGGCAAAGCCTTTGCATTAGATAATGTTACCGTAAAATACGGTGCTGTTGACGTAACACTACCGATGAGCGATTTGCAAAGCTTTGTACAAACTGGCAAGGCTTCCTCTCAACTGCAAAGCGTTCTGAGTCTGGCGAAACAAACTCCCGAGTCGGTGCGCGAAATATTAACGCGAGAAGTGCCTTTAGATTCCCAATTAGTAGCGCGGCTAGCAAGCACTTATTTTGGGGAAATAGTTTTCAAACAATTGGGGGAGGTTGCTTATGCGCCGACTGCTCGGCTTCAAAGCGTGCCCGCACTGCGCGATGCTTTAGTCGCAGCTTCCAAAGATGGCAAAATATCGCTGATTGAAGTAATGCAAAATTACAGCCCTGCGGCTTTAGAAGTTGACGGCAATCAAGCGATGGCTATCTACGAACGAGTGATTAAAGATGTGCAAGATTTGCAAGCTTTGTATCAAAATTCCCCGGCTTTGCAAAATACGGCTAACCAAGCCGTGAATTCGGCGAGAGAAATGATTTGTCAGCCCAATCCAGCGGGAAGTGCGAAGTAAATAACTGAAGTTGGAGGGAAGGGGGAGTCGGGAATTGGAAATTGGGAATGGGTGCTTTTTTTCGTATTAGCTGTAGCTTTCAGCTATTAGCAATTACTCATCATCCATTCCCAATTCTTCGGCTACGCGAGGGTAAAAGTTCCCAATTACCCATTATTCATTACCCCTTACCCATTCTTTGAGATAGTTGCTCGGCTACCCGCTTTAGTCGGCGGAGTTGGTCTTTCATATCTTTTTCTGTCCAAGGGGCTGCAAAACGATTGAAACCAAATCTAATTAAACGATTGGGAATTTGAAATTCAAAGCGGTTAATCAAGAGAGTACCTTGGATTTGCGGCTGGCATTCCCAACGATCGCATCCTTTGAAAAATCCGTCAAACCCCCAAACAATTAAACCTGGTTGTCGCTCCAACACAACACTTTCTAAAGAGGGTTGCAAAACAGGAATTTTTATGATAAATAAGCTGCGACTTCCTACGGCAGTATCCCATTCGCCCTGGGGATCGCAGCGTAGCAGGGGATTGAGCCACTTGTGCATTAAAGTGCGATCGACTATACATTGCTCCACCAAGGTAGCAGCAGCGCGAATTTCAATGGATTGCTCGAAAACTTGACGAATTGACATGAGAACCTGCAACAAGGAGGGTATTACAAAACTTTGCTTACTTGATAGTCCTTTATTTACTTGTAACGTCAATTTTTCCAGAAATTAAAAGATTGACACACTCATAAATACAGTGTATCATCTTGAATTAAAGTATATATACCGATTATGGAGTTAGTCGAAAGGCACATCATTAAACCAAATCATAGGTTTTATCGAGAAGCCGATAGACTGTCTTGGCTGTGCAAAAATTTTTACAATAACGCTAATTACATCTACCGTCAAAAGTTTTTCGCTAGCCAAGAAAGAAACGCTCTGGCTGTCGATCGCGCGCTCAAAACAAGTCCTGATTACAAAGCACTGCCCGCAAAAGTAGCACAAAGCACGATCGGCTTAGCGATCAAATTAGTGATAAAAGCATGGACTAGCTATTATATGGCGGTGCGAAACGATCGGGAAGACCAAACTAAGTTTAAAACCGCACCGAAAATCCCTCATGACAAAGGTTCAAGAGAGCTAAAAAGAGAGGACGGGCACTATGTAGTTGTATTTAATTGTCAAGCTGTCAGCAAAAGAGCCTTAAAAAAAGGATACGATCGTCCCTCTGGGACTAATATTTGGTTGCCCTCAAAAGTGACATCGATTCTGGAAATCCGGATTGTTCCCAAAGTAGGTTGTTATGTTGTCGAGGTGCTATATGAAAAGTTAGAACAGCCTTTACAAGTTAATCGGAGAGTCGCTGCCATAGATTTAGGATTAAACAATATGGCAACATTAACCTACAATGTTCGTGGGTTAGTACCGACAATCTACGAGGGACGGGGTGTTAAGTCCAGAAACCAATACTGCAATCAAGTTTCATCGGCATTGAAATTATTGCTGCCCGTAGCGCAAAAAAACAGTAAAAAACTAGCCCGATTGTGGCACAATCGTAACTGTAAAGTCGATTACTACCTCCATACGACGAGTTCCGCAATTATTAAAGAACTCGTTAATCATCAAATTGGCTTGCTGGCTATAGGCCAATACGCTTGGCTTAAGGAAAATTGTAGCGAAAATGTTGGGTTTCGTTCCTCAACCCAACCTACGCACTACGCACGATCTGTTTTTTTAGAACTAACTGAACCGTATTGGGCTATAGGCTGGAACGAGGATTTTAAAGATGGGATTAATACTGGTAAAGTTGACAATCTAAATTTTTCCCGTATTCCCCATCGCCGATTTGTGCAAATGTTGCAGTACAAAGGACAACTTGCGGGAATTCAAGTTGGGTTAGTTGAGGAGAGTTACACATCCAAATGTTCAGCTTGGGATTTGGAACCAATTCACCAACATTCCGACTACATTGGCAGTAGGGTAAAAAGAGGATTGTTCAGAACCCAAACTGGACGATTCATAAATGCCGATGTCAAGGGTTCTTTGAATATTGGCCCCAAAGCAGTCGGAGATGGGTTGATCCCAAATTCGCTAGAGGGTTTTGTAGTTAACCCAGTACATTAAAAGTGTACAAACATTAAATTTAGGCGATGTCTAGATTTTTTGGAACTATTATTAAAGTTTCGTCTTCTCCTTGTCAAATGTGACGTTAACCTGAGAAAAAAATGAATGAAACTTGGCAAGAAACAACTCAACCCATATCGGGCCCCATAGCGGCTTTGTCCGATCGCCTTTTGGCCCAGGCCCAGCCCGCAAATCCCCTGACAGATGCGGAACGCGGAATTAACAATTTCCTTCAGGGCTCAAACATTGAAAATCTCCTCTGGGCCGTCGGTATCCTGCTCATTGGCTTGATAGTATCAGCCCTCGTCTCATCTTTAGTGGGGGGATTGCTCAAGAAAACTACGCTCGACAACCGGCTGGCTACTTGGATTACCGGCCGCCCGGAAGGATCTGGAGCCCCGCAAGTGGAAAAATGGATTTCCGCAGCGGTTTTCTGGATCATTTTTGTCTTTTTCCTAATTGCCTTTTTCAACCGGCTGAATCTCACGGCTGTCTCGCAACCCCTCAATACTTTTCTCAATCAAATTACCGGTTTCTTGCCGAAGTTAGCCGGCGCGCTAATTTGGTTGGGGATTGCTTGGGTGTTGGCGACAGTCGCCAAAATGGCAGTATCGCGGGCAATGCGCGCTTTTAACGTGGACGAGCGCTTGAATCAAGAGGTGGGCGCAGCGCCCACTGAGCGCCCTTTGCTGCTGAGCGATACTGTGGCGAATGCGCTGTACTGGTTCATTTTTCTGCTGTTTTTGCCACTGATTCTCGACTCACTGGAAATGCAGCAGGCTCTGCTGCCGGTTAATAATTTACTCAACCAAATTCTGGCGGCAATTCCGAAAATTCTGGAAGCTGTGCTGATTGGGTTTGTGGGCTGGCTGCTGGCTATGGTGGTGCGGCGGATTGTCACGAATCTGTTGGCGGCTGCTGGGGCAGACGGTTTGGGTGCTCGGTTTGGAATTTCGCGGACTTCGGGCGGACAATCGCTGTCGTGGATTGTCGGTACGATCGTCTATGTTTTGATTTTGATTCCAACCGCGATCGCAGCTCTGAACGCTTTGGACATTCAAGCGATTTCGCAGCCTGCTGTCGCGATGCTCAACGACATTTTGGGCGCGGTTCCCAAAATATTCACGGCGGCGCTGATTCTGGCGCTTGCTTACATTTTGGGCCGCTGGGTAGGCGATTTGGTTACTAATATCCTGACCGGAATTGGCTTTAACAATGTCTTTTCTTGGTTGGGAGTGCAGGCACCGAAACAGTCGCTGAGGCTACCGCCAAGTTCGATCGATCCCGACGCAACGATTCTTCAGGAACCGGAAATTCCGGCCCGCACGCCTTCTGAGTTGGTCGGCATTGTGGTGCAGGTGGGCATCCTGCTGTTTGCAGTGGTGGCTGCTACCGACGTGCTGCAAATTCCAGCGCTGACGGCTATTGTTAGCGGTATTGTCCTGGTTGCAGGTAGGGTGCTAGCCGGTTTGGTGGTATTTGCGATCGGCTTGTATTTGGCGAATCTGGCGTTTAGTTTGATTGCCAGTTCTGGAACTCGCCAAGCGCGGCTTTTGGGCCAAGCGGCTCGGGTTGCGATTATTGCCTTTGTTTCAGCCTTGGCGCTGCAACAGATGGGCATTGGCAGCGATATTGTGAATTTGGCTTTCGGGCTCCTGCTTGGGGCGATCGCAGTTGGCATTGCTCTAGCTTTTGGTTTGGGCGGGCGCGAGATTGCGGCCGACCAAATTCGCGAATTGTTAGCGTCGTTTAAACAAGATAAGACGCCACGTTTGTAATACTATAAAATGGCGTTTGTCAAGTACAAACGCCATTTTTTTATGATTAATTTCATTGTGAGGGTCGCGAAGCAATCGCAAAGCCTTTGAATTTGAGGATACAGCTATAGACTGTTCGGAAGCAGAGATTGATTCTTGTTTCTGGGCCCATGCCCCTAATTGAGAATGTTAAGAGCTGCATCGCCGGCCCTAAAACAACAAAACCTTCTCTATGAGAAGGTTTTATCACAATCGGAGCGGCGGGATTTGAACCCACGACCCCTACTACCCCAAAGTAGTGCGCTACCAAGCTGCGCTACGCCCCGACAGCTTTAACAGCTTAGCATAGAATTCCCGAAAAAGTCAAAAAACTTTTAAAACTTTTGCGGCCTGCACCAAAGTCGGAACCGCAGCCGCCGGCCAAAAACCCTCGCACCTCCTGCCAGCATTCAGGATCAACTGCACGCTGTAAGCTTCGGGATAGCCTTCCACCTGCACCCACAGCAAGTCGCTTTCGGCTTCAATGGCTATTTTTTCCTCGTCCATTAACTCAGAGGCCATTTGACTCATGGTGCCGGCCAATTGCCCCAACAATCGGCAAAAATCGTTTAACTCAGCCTCTGTGAGTTCGATCGCCCAACCGTCGCCAGCTACCAAACCCTTAAACTCCTGGGCCTCCGGGTTCCATCCCAAACGCCACCCAACATCGGTTTTAATTACACGTTCCACCATTAAGGGATTTTAGATTTTAGATTTTGGATTTTAGATTAGTAGGCTTACCCATAAATACGAAACGAAAGAAACCGGGTTTTTTACCTGTGTTAAAAGCTTAAATGCAATATTTCCGTAAAAAACTCGGTTTCTGTATCCATAAGTATTACGGTGCCAGCAACTTCGCATCTCCCGGCTGGGGCTGCGGTATCTCCGGTGAATTCGATCGCCCTTGTGGTTTTTCCCCCGCAGGTGTGCGCCCACGCCCGGAATTCTCCGTAAAAACATCAACCAAAGCTTCAACCAAAGCATCCCGCTGTGCTCTATTTAACTTTTGAATAGCAGCGCGATCCTGTTCCATTGGATTTGAGCGCAAAAGGTCTTTTCCCGGATAAACACTTTCCACCAAATAATCTGGAGTCGCCCCCAAATAGTCAGCTAAACTCAACTTCCAATCAAAGCGGTAATTGGGCGGCCGTCCTTTGACAAATACGTGATATCGAATGAACCGCCCGACTAAAGTATTGGTAGGATCGACTTTTCCAGTTTCCTTAGAAATGTAGTTATTTTCGATCGGGAAATCCGGCAATTTTTCGTACACCAATTTCCACGCATCTTGCACCCTCACTTGCGGCGGCGCAGATTGTTGAGCCACCCGCTGCACTGATACAGACTCAGAACTCCGCAGCAGCGAAGGTTCCAAAGCCGACATACTCAGTTCCCCGGATTCCAATACCCAACTCAAAAGCGTGAAAATCGCTACACTCAAAGTAACCAAGAGAAAACTTAAGCCCTGCTTTAATCTATTCACGGTTTTGACAATAATTTCAAAAATAGAATAATTTCATAAACTTACCCCCAAGCAGATGTCCTAGTTTCTAATTTTAGGATTTACGATCCTCAACCCGGTTTATTAGAAACATCAGAGTTTTTTTAACAAGGGAACTAGGAATCAACCGGGTTTCTCCTCCCGCGCACCCAAGTCTAGTTTAAGAAAGTTTTGAGTGTGGAGTTTAAAAAAATTACTCGCAATTCACCACTCAAAACTCAAAACTCCCCAACTCTAGATGTCTCCGATAATTTCCGGCTGAGTCAGTTCATCCGACATCTCAAATATCGCCCGCATTACAGGTTTCATTTGATGGTCGTCCATATTGTCAAAATCTTCATATCGACGGCGTTTTGCGCGGTTCGCCACCTGCACCGTAATCCGATAGCGGTTGGATGCACCGTTAATCAACTCTTCCGCCCGACGGGTTAGCTGAGTTGAATCGAAAGTTGGACGCTTAACCATGAGACTCCCTACTTTATGTAATGTTACATTCTAGTCTAGTATGTCAAGATTCATAATTTATTAACTGAGTATCATTACTTATGCAGGTAGCAACAGCCTATTCCTTTGGTCACTTGCATCGGGGAAATTCTCATCCCCTCAAATTGGTTGCTTTCGGTGACAGCTTAATCTACGGTTTCGGCGACGGTGTAGGTGGAGGTTGGGTGGAAAGATTGCGGCGCCAGTGGATGTTACCGGAGAGTGCAGGACACGTTTTATACAATTTGGGCGTTCGGGGCGATCGGGCCTATCAAGTCTCCCAGCGGCTCGAAAACGAGTTTCGCCACCGTGGCGAGCTCAGAAACCGTTTCCCGGATGCGATTATTCTTTCGGTAGGCCTCAACGATTCGGCGAGAGTACAGTCGCCTACCGGGCGCAGCTACACTGATTTTGAACATTTTAAAACTGTTTTGGATCATTTGTTAAACCTGTCCCAACAACTTTGTCCGGTGATATTTGTCGGGATGGTGCCGGTGGATGAAAGTAAAATGCCTTTTCAAGATTGTTTGTATTACAATCATGCCGACCAATATCAGTATAAAGAAGCAACAAAATTAGCTTGTCAGTTGCGGGGAATTCCCTATTTAGATATTTTTGATAAATGGATAAATCGGGGCAGTGATTGGTGGCGATCGCGCTTGATTGCAGATGGGCTGCATCCCAATGCAGCGGGGTATCAATCTTTATTTGAAGATGTGACAAGTTGGGAACCGATCGCAAGTATTAGTCATTAGTTAGTTGTCAGTAGTCGGTAGTCATTAGATAGTAGTCATTAGTTATTAGTTATTAGTCATTAATCTAGTCGAGTGAGGGCGGGCGCTCTTGGCACCGCCCCTACATATAAAGGCTCTGCATCCAGAACTCTATAATTTCAAGGTAGATAAGGGAGATAAGCAACATAAGGATTTTAAGGAATTTAAGCATTTTAAAATTACCCAATCACCATAAAAATATTTATTTTAAAAGACCGTATCTTCCCCGCACCATAAGTAAAATTCTTCAATAATGATTACATAACCGAGGGAAAGAGCAAGTTGGGCAGAATCAATCAGCCTATCAAAAGCTTAGTTCTCCTCAATAAAAAACTTGTGTAAATTGGAGAATCAAAAATGTCTGTATTACATCGCATTAAATCTGGTACATCTGTTTTATTAACACTGGGAACAGTTGCCGGAACCGCAGCGCCGATGCTAACTCCCGCGCCTGCTTTTGCTCAGACAGCTTTTTCGGATGTTAATAATAACTACTGGGCAAAAGACTTTATCCAAGATTTGTCAGAAAGAGGAATTATCAAAGGATTTCCCGATCGCACTTTCCGCCCGGATGCACCGGTAACGCGGGCTGAATTTGCGGCAATGATCCGTTCGGTGAAAAAGGCAAAAACCCGCGATGCTGTGCGGTTTGCCGATGTTCCGTCTAATTTTTGGGCAAGCGGGGCGATCGCCGAAGCTTACGAAATGGGATGGATGTCTGGCTATCCCGGCAATGTTTTTAGGCCGACACAGCAGATTCCTCGCGTTCAAGTTGTAGTCGCTTTAAATAACGGCATGGGCTATGAGCCTAGGTGCGATTTTCAAGATGTTCTCAGCTACTATAATGATGCGGGTGAGATTCAAAGTTATGCTGTCAAAAGCGTTGCTGCGGCTACTGAAAAACAGTTAGTTGTCAGCTATCCCAATCCTAAATCTCTCAAACCTAACAAGTCAGCAACACGAGCTGAAGTAGCTGCTTTTATCTATCAAACATTAGTGAGTACCAATCAAGCAAGACCAATTAATTCTCCTTACATTGCTAAGATTGATGTTAGCGAGTCGGTTGCTGTGCAAATTCCCAGGGGGGTGACTATCCCAATCGAGTACACAAAAGGCAAGATTTTGCTCGCCCCTAATGACAAGTCTCCGATTACGCTGACTGTAGCTGCGGATATCACGGGAAGTAATGGCCAAGTGTTGATACCCGAAGGCTCGAAAATTAGCGGCGAATTGCGATCGACTGCATCGGGCGTTCAGTTTGTGGCTCAAGAATTAAGTATACTCAACGGGAGCAGAGTGCCTCTCAATGCCACTTCGCAAGTGATTACTAGGAAAGAAACTGTTACCAAGGGCGTTAATGTTGGTAATCTGGTTAAGAATACGGCGTTGGGTGCAGCAGCAGCGGCGGCGATTGCAGGTGTTACGGGCGATCGGGCGATCGCAACTGAAGAGGTGCTCGGCGGTGCGGGAATCGGGACTTTGATCGGGGTATTTTTGGGTCGAGATAAAGTCGATTTGTATGCTGTTAATCCCGACACCGATCTAGATTTGCTGTTGAATTCCGATTTGGTAGTTGGTACTGCCAGCACAGACATTTGTAGCGCTCGATAGAGCCGATAATGGGAAATTTCCTCAAACCCCTCGCCTTGCAGGAGAGGGGCTTTAATTTGTGTATTTCACTTTCCTACAGGTGCATCTAATCAAATAATTAGCCAGGGATTTTCTTTAAGTGTGAATTCCTACGGACATCCCAAACTTTCGCGAGTAGAAACTCCCGTCACGGGATTGACACCATCTGCTTTCTCGCACAGGAGAGTCACTTGATAAGCGTCGATAATCGCGTCAGTAAAGTCAGCGCCGGAAATTGCAGCATCAAAAAACCGAGTTCGAGTCATAATTGCCTCGGAAAAATTAGCATTTGTCAAATTAGCGCCGTCGAATGTAACTCTATCTGCCAAAGCGCCGGAGAGGTTGGCACCTGACAAGTTTGCATTCAGCAAAACTCCCTTAGTCAAAATCGCATTAGTTAAATCAGCACCTTGAAAGTTTGTTCCCCGCATTTCCGCAGCGACAAATGTTCCCCCCGCTAAATCAGAGTTGGAAAAATCGCGATCGGACAAATTAATATTTGTGTAATTAATATTTGTTTTTGGTAGGGCAAATGCTGGAGTAGCACTCAGCAGCACCCACCCCAAAGCCAACACTAAACTTAAAACCAGGCTCAGAAATATTCGGAAAACACTTTTCATGATGATGGGAATGGGGAATTGGGCATAGTAGACTGTTGACTGTTGACTAATGACTGTTAACTGTTAACTGTTGACTGTTGACTGTTGACTAATGACTGATGACTCATGACTAATGACTCATGACTAATTAAAATCGCTTTACCCAATCTTCGCCAACGCGAAGCGTCAAGTCAGAATTAATTTCACCGGTAGAAGATGCTTCAAGTTTACCGCCGCCTAACTCTTTTTGCAGTAGATTCGCTGCCTCTAAATCGCCTTGCTGAACAATAATTTGACTTTGACGCTGCTTTTGGGGCGCATCCTGCACTACAGATACATTAAAAAATCCCTTTTTTGTGAGAAATTCAGCAACGTTTTTTGCGCTTGTCGGTTTGCTAGAAGCGTTTTGGACAGATATTTTGAGGTTTTTGGGCAACAGGGACTCGGTTGGGTTGCGAAATCGTCCTTGTTCAAAATCCGGCACGCTCTGGTTCAAGTATTGTGTCATAATGCGATCGCGCCCGAGAACATCTACAATCCAATAACTCCTCAAATCCCCTGTTTCTGAACTAGAACGTCCAGGCAACATTACCATTTTAAAATTATCTCGCTCCAATTGCAAACCGAAATTGGCTAGCGTCAATATTTCCTCATAACTTAGGTTTGTATCCACATATTTTTGCATCAATCGAACAATTTGTGGCAAGCGCACCAATGCTGATGGACTTGCGAGGCGGTCCCGAATAGCTTGAATTAAAGATTGCTGCCGCTGAATGCGGCCAATATCTCCTAAACCATCGTTGCGAAATCGAGCAAATTGTTCTGCTTGTTCTCCGTTGAGAGTTTGCCATCCCTGGCCTAAGTTTATTTTTAACTTTTGGGCAGTATCTGTATAGGACATCGCGCGAGGTACAAATACCTCAACTCCGCCCAACAAATCGACTAATTCCCGAAACGCATTGCTGCTGACTCGCACGTATCTTTCAATTTTCGTATTGTTCAGCATACTGCTAACTAATTGCGTCGCCAAAGCTGCTCCTCCCGTAGCATTAGCTTCGCTAATTTTGCTGAATCTAATTCCGGGAACTTCGACTTTAGTATCTCGTGGAACTGAAAGTAAACTAATAGATTTATCTCTAGGTTCGAGGTGAAATAAGAGTATCGTATCGCTGCGGCCGTTAAATATCTTAGGGGAATTGGCAGCAGATTCTGGCATGGCGTCAATTCCCAATATCAAGATATTAACTGACCGCGACAGGCGGTATCCAGAGCGGTTGGAGGATAGATAGTCAAAGCCCGTCGCCTCTAATACTCTATTGATAATTGGCGGTTCCACGGGAGCTAAAAGGGCGGTAATTGCACCCAATGTAGCCGAGATGGCGGCTGTGAAAACTAGGAAAAATAGCCCCACTATATACAGGAAGAATTTAGGCTTTTTTCGAGAGATTTCAGCGACTGGTGTAACAAAGTCTCTTTTAAAAATTGACAAGTTTTTCATAGACTTGCTGTTGGTTATTGCAGTTTTTCAGCTTTGCAGTAAAACTTGGGCGGTGCTTCTGGGAAGTATTTGAACATAGCCGGACACAGCCAGCCTTCGAGATTTTTCGATTCCCACCGATACCAGTTACCGCCGTATTCTGCTTTCAACCACAGCATTTCTGCTTGATATCCGGGAAATGGATTGGCTGAAAATAAAAGTCGGAAACCTTGGGCGGCATTGGGAATGTCTGCGACAAGCGCGTTAATCATTTCGGGGACGCCCTGAACAAATGGTTCTCGGACAAGTCCGACTCGCTCGTCGTCAAAAACCCAGGTGTACTGTTCGCGATAGGGGTAAATTACCATCATGGCATTGGACATGGTATTCGCCTCTTTTCATTTCCTTTTTTTGTCTGCAAAAATGCAACTGTTGATACATTATATTCTGTGGCGCGGAAGTTGTGCGCTATCCGCTTTGACAACCCTGTTTTAACTTAGGAATTTTCGCGGGTTATTTACCAATTTTATTCGGTTTGGGCGGATTGGTGAAGTTGAGAGCGATGGGGTTTTAAATCTATTTTTGTGGCTTTTTTTATTTTATGTAATACCAATTCTCCAAACTCTTGCAACAATTATGAGTTTTTGGTTTGTTTACGCTCACGCTTCAGGTAAGGTGCGTCGCTTGGAGATTGTCGCTCTTTTTTAGGATTGGCAGGTGGCGACGCACCCTACAGCTACTGTTGCATGAGTTTTGAGAATTAGTATAAATAGTATCCCAATTAAACAGAAATAAAGGTGATTACTGCCAGGATTTTTACTCTTATGGTGCCTATTTGTATAACCATTACTACGTTTATAGTAAGGACAAATAGTCTGTATTCATCCCAACTATGAGAACCGACACCCTAACTACCAAACTATAACTATTTGTAGCTGGGTGTGATGTTTCTTTTCGGGAAAATCCCGCTCAAATTCTCGTCAGCTCAACCAGGGCATTAGCTAAATATTGATACTGCGGCAAAGTATTGTATAATTGAGCCGAAATCCTCACCAACTGCTTACTAGCATTCGGCCAAGGAATCACCGGAACTTCAATTTTAAAAATCTCCCACAGCGCCTCTTGCAAAGGTGGAATTCCTCCCTTTGCAACCACATCAGACTGGGAGTCTAGCAGCGGCACAACAGCCATCGAACCCACCATTTCATCAGGACAAGGTAGCGGCAAATCTAATTTGTCCGCCAATATTTTTCTTCCAGCCAATGCTAAAGCATGATTCTTTGCCATCAATTCCGGCCAGCCGCCGCTCAACAAAGAACCCATAAAATCAATAGCTACAGGCACGCACAAATAGGGGCTAGGATCGACTGTTCCCATCCAGTCAAATTCTAGTTGAAAGCGCGATTTATCAGCACGGGGCGAGTTAGCACCGTGACTGATTGTAGTTGGCCGAATGGCATTTTGTTTGTCGCGCCGCACGTATAAAAAGCCCGCACCTTTCGGCGCGCACAGCCACTTGTGGCAATTTCCCGTATAATAAGCTGCGCCAATTTCCTCTAAATTCAGTGCTACCATTCCCGGCGCGTGAGCTCCGTCTACCAATACATCCACGCCACGGTTAGCTAACTCGCCGACTAACTGTTTGATGGGAAAAATTAAACCTGTTTGGCTGACAACGTGGTCTAATAAGGCTAACTTTGTTTGCGGTGAAACGCACTTAATTATTGCTTCAATAACTTGGTCGGGTGACTCAATGGGAAAGGGGACTTCTGCTACTATTACTTTAGCGCCTGTACGCTCGGCTACAAAATTAAGTGTGTTGCGGCAAGCGTTGTATTCCTGATTTGTAGTTAGCAATTCGTCGCCCGGAGAAAAACAGAGCGATCGCAAAACTGCATTTACTCCCGTCGTCGCATTCGGCACAAAAGCCAAGTCATCCTCACTCGCACCGAGAAATGCTGCTAACTGATTTCTCGCATTATCCAACAAGGGTTCAAATTCCCGCAGTAAAAAGCGCAATGGTTCTCTTTCCAGTTGTTCTCGAAAAATGGTTTGCGCTTCGAGTACGGGAATCGGACAGGCCCCAAAAGAGCCGTGATTGAGGAAAGTTATATCGCGATCGAGCAACCAATATTGGTTAATCATTAGTAAATAGTAATTAGTAATTAGTCAGTTAACTGTCAACTGTCAAAAGTCAACAGTTACTCATTTTACCTTTTAATTGCTCAAACTCTTCTAATGTATTGCAATTCGATAACATTACTGCTTCTCGTTCCCCTACAGGTAAAGGGATTGCGGGTATTTGATTTAACCAAACTTGAAAGGAACGTCCTCCTTTGTCAATAAAACTTTGCAAGCTGGGCAGAGATTGTTGGCGGTAGAAGCCGCACAAAGGCTCCCAGCGCGAATTTTGATAAGGGACAACTGCTAAAGTTGATGGGGGAAACTCTGTTAACTGACTTGCCCAATTCTGAATAATCTGGGCATCCAACAAAGGCAAATCGCAAGCTAACAGTAAAATCCACTCGGCGGCAATTTCTGTCAATCCCTGAGTCAATGCAACCAAGGGCCCGGATCCCGGATTGTACTCTACCAGAAATTGGGATGTTTCGGTTAAGGTCGATCGATAGCGATCGGGCCAAGCAGTCAGAACATAAACTTCGGGGGTTACAACTGCGGCAACTTCCAACGCCCGCTGCAAGAGGGATTTGCCCTCTATTTCCAGTAGAGCTTTATCCCTACCCATCCGCGAACTTTGGCCGCCTGCAAGCACAATTACGGCAATTTTATGATTAGTCATTAGTCAGTAGTCAGTAGTCAGTAGTCAGTAGTCAGTAGTCAGTAGTCATTAGTTATCGCAAGAATTGTCTGTTTTGAACAGGCAAGATGCCTGTTCCACAATAATTATTGGAGATGTCTAGTAGTCAGTAGTAAGTAGTCAGTAGTCAACTGTCAACTGTCAACTCAAAACACTAACGGCTTGGCTAACTTCCTCAAGTTTTTGCACGACTTGACCCCGACTTAATAAAGTTTCTGCCTCAATCAAACCCGAGCTCATATCCAAACAAACTCCGCTGCGCCACAGATAAAATCCGCCGTTCCAGATAGCGGACTGCATCACTTCTGAGGGTTTTCCAAGCAACACTTCCTGCATTTGTTTTAATAACTCAGAGGTTGATTCAAATGCCGGATTTGTGTTGCTAAAACCGTAATCTCCGTGGGCCAAAAGCAGTCGTTCAAACTCGGCATCCGGCTTAGCAATGCCGATAATCGCAGTACGATCGCGCGGCAAATCGCAGCTTCCCTCCAATCCTTTGACTGTGGTATAATTTTTGATTCCCCGCAAGTCAAAGGCTTTTTGAAACATACCTTCTGTCGGCGGGTGGACGTAGCCCGATATAACGTTAACATCGCCGGCACAGGGACACCACATCAACTCCATTGTCGAAAAAGGTGGCCGTTTTCCAATTTCGCGGCGGTAGGGCACTAAAGCGGCGGCTTGAGGAAAATGCTTGGGAAGGTACACAAAACCCAAACCCGTATTGTCAAAAACTTGCTGGACTTTTTCTAAACTCAGTTTTCTCCAGTCAACTCCCAAACCGCGCCAAATTTCAATCAGGGGAATGCCTTCCTTGGTTGGCATGGTATCCCCGCCGTGCATGAGGGTTGGGACGCCAGATGCGGCTAAAATTAGGGCGGTTATTGGGCTAATTGGAGCCGTGCGCGATCGCCCGTCGTAAGCAACGCCAAACACGGCGACGGTAGAGACGGAAAACCCTTTTTCTCGGTTTGGGGGGGCAAGAAGGGGCCCCAATTCTTCATAAGCATCGAGCATTCCCGCTAATTCTTCCCCAGTGGGCCGTTTAATGCGGTGGGAAATCATAAAAGCTCCTATTTGAGCTGGTGTTGCTTCCCCCAGCAGCATCATCCGCGTGGCTGCTGCTGCTTCCGAGCGAGTTAAGTTTTCTCCTGTGTGTACTCCGCTGCCAATTTTTCGCAGCAATTCTCTAAATGCGTCACTCATAACATTTGAAGTTGGTAATTGGTAAGGGGTAATTGGTAGTATTTGAACCGTTTTAAATTTAAATTTCAGAACTATCTATTCAAAATTATCGAATTATACCAGTTCCCAAAAAGAAGGCAATTGTTGGAAATGTCCAAACCCTTATTTCATCAGTCATTCCCAATCTAAAATATAAAATATAATATCTAAAATGGTATTAACTCCCTGATTTTTCTAGGTTGATTACATCAAATGGCGGCACAAATTCGCGTACCAAATTCCAGAAATGGGCGATCGGCGGAATTTGCATTCGATCGTGAGTTGTCACCAATACCACTTCGCGAGTCCAAGTGGGATCTGCGGCCAATTGACCGATCGTCGAAACCTTGGAATTTGAGCGCTCTGGGGCGATCGACCGAATTGCTAAAGTACGATCGCCCTTCGCCTCCACCAAAGCTGAATGCGGCAGCAAAGCAATCAATTCTCCCTGTCGCACCACACCCCGAAAAGCATCAAGAGTGTTGAGTTCCAAAACAGCATGAAGTTTAGCACCGATGCGTCCAAATTGTTCTTGCACCATCCGCTGCATTCCGTACCCGTCCTTAAACACCACTTGCGGGTAACAAATCAATTCCGGCCAAGGTACTCGATCGTACTGTGCCAGGGGATGACCCGCCGCCATCAACACCTCGATCGGCTCATTGTAGAGCACCTCAACCAACATTTCCGGGGCTTGAGTAAAATGGCGGTTGTTCATCACCACAGCGATGTCAACCAAACCGTCTTTGAGGACTTTCAGAGCTCGATCGCTCCCGAGGGCAGTCACTCGCAATTGCACGTCTGGATAGTCGCGGCAAAACTTTTGCAGCACAGGTGGCAAATAAGCAGCGCAAACCGAATGAATCGCCGCCACGCAGAGTTCCGGCTGCTTTCCTGCCCGTAAGTCTCCCAATTCTTCAGCAGCATTTCGCCAAGTCTGACAGATTTTGCGAGCGTGAGGCAGTAGGCATTCCCCTCCCACAGTCAGTTTCGCGTGGGCCGTGCGGTGAAACAGCGACAAACCCACTTCCGCTTCTAATCCCTGCACTTGGCGGCTAATAGTCGATTGGGTAACGCCACACTTCCGGGCCGCTTGCTGAAAGCTACCAGTTTCAGCCACTGAAAGAAATGCTTGAAGCTGCTCTAAGCGCATGGATGTTTCATTCGAGATGGTTTCAGAAATTTTACTGGAACATAATCTGTGACATTAACCGATGTAGTAGCAGAATTTAGTAGACTTTGATACAGGTACAGATTAGTTTTGATTCCAGCGCCAGAGGCGGGGATGCTGCGCTCTAAGCATCAATCTGCTCCGGCAGGATTTCTGAGCCTCCAAGTAGAGGTCGATTCTCCTATGTTGAAGGGATTTCTGAATCTGCAAACTTATCAAAAAATAGATTCAATAAAGATGAATTTATCGACTATTGCCAGTTGCTAGCTAAACCGTTTCACCCAACGGCACTTTAGTAATCTCTTCATCAAGCGCGCTCAATTGCTCTGTTTTTCCGTAAGTTGTGAATTCAAAAGATAGCATTGAATTTCGTACCTCCTTGGGAATTATAGTACCTCACTCTCCCTAAACCTCTCAATAAATGGACAAATATTTCAGGCAGGTTAGTTAAACCCTGCTGTGAACTTTCCTCCCCGGACTAAAGTCACTTTTGTTTTATGTTTTTTTGTGTATAAACTAGAAATTAGCGGGTCAGCAACACAAGTGCAACTAAGATCGATCGCACAGGAAAGCCGAAATGCTGCTCTTTATTAAGATTATGTCATTTAACCACAATTTTATTCCGCAAGATGGCTGTTGCCAGTGGCAACCCCAGTTGATGGGACTGCAGGTGGTCAGCGATGTGTTAATTGCCTTGGCTTATTATTCAATTCCAGCACTTCTGACATACTATGCCCGGAAGCAGCGGGACGTGCCTTTGAGCAAGGGGTTTATCCTATTGGGAGCCTGGTTTTTCTGGGGCGGGACAACTTACTTGATGCAAGTTTGGATGCTGGTGCACCCCAGCTACTGGCTGTCAAGTTCGATCGCCCCCGTTACCGCTATCATCTCTTTGTGGGCTGTAGCGTCCCTGAGACCTTGGATTTCTCAAGTGTTGGCTTTGGCTGGGGCGGCCTCTTTTCCAGGAAATACGGCGCTGGAATCTGAAAAGGTCGATCGACTGCAAGCCGACTCTGATATTACAAATTCCGTCCCCTCCCTCACAACCGAACTCCAGCAAATTAACCAGCAATTGCTTGCAGAAATAACGCAGCGAGAGCGAGTCGAGGATCTCCTGCTTGACACCGTAGGCAAGCTGCAAGAAAGCGAAGAACGCTTCCGCGTTTTTCAGGAATTATCTCTAGACGGTTTTAACGTGTTCCGCAGCATCCGCGACGAATCCACAATTGTGGATTTTGAATGGGAATACGTCAATCCTGCTGCAGCAAAAATTCAGCAGAGTACCCCAGAGGAATTAATCGGCAAGCGATTGCTGCAAGTGCTGCCGGGCCATAAATATAGCGGTTTGTTCGACAGTTACGTCCAAGTTACAGAAACAGGAATTCCCCTCGATACCGAGATTTATTACAACAGCGAAAGCGAAGGCATTGTCGGCTGGTTTCGGATTATGACCGTTAAATTGGGCGACGGCATTGCTATTTCTTTTGGCGATATTACTAAGCGCAAGCAAGTAGAAGCATCCCTGCGCGAGGCGCTGCAAAAACTCACTTCTCATTTTGAAAATACGCCCCTAGCGGTGATTGAGTGGGATGAAAACTTTCGTCTCAGCGGGTGGTCGCCGGCGGCCGAGAATATTTTTGGCTGGGAAAAAAGAGAAGTTTTAGGCAAGCATTTTAGCGACTGGAACTTTATTTCCAAGGGCGATTTGTCAGAGGTAGAATCTGCAATTTATAGTTTAAAAAAACCAGAAAATCGCTGCAATGTAGTTCGCAACAGCAATTATAATAAGAGGGGTTCGTTGGTACACTGCGAGTGGTACAATTCGGCTTTTTACAGCGATTCGGGACAGTTGGTATCGGTGCTGTCTCTGGTTTTGGACGTGACTGAACGCTTTAAGTTTCTGGAAGTGCTGCGACAGTCTGAAGAGCGGTTTCGGATTGCAGCAGAAAGTGCCAGTGATTTGATTTACGAATGGGATATCGAGACCGACATCGTGCTGTGGTTCGGTCACGTAGACGAACATTTGGAGTACGCAAAAGGCGGATTTCCGAGGACAAGAGCAGCTTGGAACAGTATCTTGCACCCGATCGACCGCGATCGAGTTTTGGTCGCAGTCGATCGGTATTTGAGTGCGCCAGACAGTTCTGCTGCCCCATTTTTTCAGGAATACCGCGTTCAGTGCCAACGGGGTGGCTTGCTCCATTGGATCGATCGGGGCAAAGCAGTGCTTGACAAACAAGGCAATCCCTGCAAATGGATCGGCGTAATTAGCGACATCACCGCTCGCAAAGAAGCCGAAGAACAGCGGAATTGGGCATTGGCGCGGGAACAGGCCGCTCGTCGCGAAGCCGAAGCCAGCGAACAGTTGTACCGCGTCCTCGCTGAAGCCATCCCGCAAATAGTTTGGACTGCCAGACCCGACGGCTGGCTCGACTACTACAACCAGCGCTGGTTTGAATATACTGGCTTGACGCTGGAGGAAACTCAAGGCTGGGGGTGGCAGCCAGTTTTGCATCCAGATGACGTGGAAGATGCTGTAGAAAGCTGGAAGACCTCGGTGCAGACGGGGAAGACTTACGAGGTGGAATACCGCTTTAAACGAGCCTCTGACGGGGCTTACCGCTGGCATCTGGGCAGGGCATTGCCCGTGCGGGACGCTGAGGGGAAAATTCTTAAATGGTTCGGGACTTGTACCGATATTGACGATCGCCAGCGATCGGCCCAAACAGCCTATTTTAACGCTCAAGCTTTGGCTTTGCTGTCGTCGGCTTCCCTGGATTACGAGAAGGCGCTGCAAGGTTTGGCAGATTTAACAGTACCGGGGCTAGGGGATTGGTGCTGTGTGCATTTGCTCGATGCCGACGGCTCGATCCGCTTGCAAGCAGTTGCTCACTCAGATCCGAGCAAAGTCGATCTGCTGTGGCAAATCGATCGGCGTATGCCACTCGACCCCCAGGGACGGCACGGAGTAGCAAAGGTGCTGCGGACTGGTGAGTCGAAGCTATACCCAGAAATACCGCAATGGGTGATCGAAGCAGTTGTCCCGGACAGGGAACTGCAGTTGGTGCTGCGCTCCCAATCCCAGGTGCTGTCGGCAATCTGCGTACCACTGATCGCTCGCGGGCGGACGCTGGGAGTGATTTCGTTGCTGTGCGGGGAGTCTGGCCGCCGCTGCGGGGTGGAGGATTTAATTTTGCTGGAGGATTTGGCGCGGGATGCGGCGGTGGCGATCGACAATGCGCGGCTTTACCGGGAAGCAGCGGAGGCCAACCGGATTAAAGACCAGTTTTTAGGAACGCTTTCTCACGAGTTGCGGACGCCTCTGAACGCGATTTTGGGCTGGGCCCAGATGTTGCGGCAGCGCCAGATGAGTGCCGAAAAAACGGCTGTGGGTTTGGAGACTATTGAGCGAAACGCGCGGTTGCAAACTCAGATGATTGAGGATTTGCTGGATGTTTCCCGGATTGTGAGCAACAAAGTGTGTTTGAAGCTGTTCCCGGTGGATTTGGTGCGGATTGTAGAAACGGCGGTGAAGGCGCTGATCCCTGATGCTGAAGCTAGGGGAATTGAATTGGTGAGTTTTTGTGGCGAAGGGGTGAGCTTGGTGAAGGGCGATGCTACTCGTTTGCAGCAGGTGGTGTCTAATTTGCTCTCGAATGCTATTAAGTTTACGCCGCCGTCGGGTCGCGTGGAAATCACGCTCTCGGAGGATGGGGAACCGGGAGCAGGGGGTGGCGCCATCTTGTCTGGGCCGTCTCCGGTTCACTCTGTTTCGATCGTTGTTAGCGATACGGGAATTGGCATCAGCAAGGAGTTTTTGCCCTTTGTGTTCGATCGCTTCCGCCAAGCTGACAGCACTTCTACGCGCAATTACGGCGGGCTGGGACTGGGGTTGGCGATCGTCCGCCATCTCGTGGAACTCCACGGCGGCAGTGTCTGGGCCGAAAGTCCTGGGGAAGGACTCGGCTCGACTTTCCGAGTCCGACTGCCAATTGAGCACAGCTAAAGTTGTGATTTTTCAGTTATCGAGTTCAAAATTCAATATTTAATTTCTACGTAAGGTGCTTATGGCGCACCCTAAATTTAAATGTTCTCCGTAAATCCGCCCGCTCTTAATTTTATTGCCATTCTTGCAGGGCGATCGCAATTCCTTGTTTCAATTTTGGTTCGAGACTCTCTTGTTTCACTAAGCTTTCTAATTTCTGCCTAGCCTCAGCAGCACCTAGCTGTTTGAGCGCTGCCATGCAGTGTAGCCTGACGCTGTTGTCTGCGTCGCCCAACATTGGAATCAGAGCATCTAGCCCTCTCATATCTCCTAATTTTCCTAAACCTAAAGCTAAAAATTTTTTGCTAACTGCCTCCTGCACGGCCGGATGATCGGTTTTCAACAAATCAATCAGAATTTCAGCAGCAACAGCTTTTAATTGCGGCTTTTCTACTCGCCCTAAAACCGTGACTATCTCTTGACAAACAGTATAATTTATGTTAGTAAATTGCGCCCTTAATGTCTGATGCAAATATGCTAAAGCGGTTGCAGTTTCCATCCAGCTTAGGGCGCGCACAGTTTCGATTTGCAATTCAACCGGAGTTATTGGCGATCGCAGCAATTCAAATAAAGCAGCAGCAGCAGCATCGGTTTTCACTCGCCCGATCGCGATCGCCGCTTGCTGACAAACTTCTAATCGGATGTCGGAAAGCAAAGGTTTGAGCAAGTTAACTAAATCTAATTCTGCATCTAAATAGGCGCGCACACCCAGAGCTCGCACGGCTTCTTTTCTGACTGCTGTCGCCGGATCTTTGAGTGCTGCTACCAGTACCGGGGGGATGCGGGAATCGTGAAAGCTGCTCAGGGCCTCGATTGCGGCTGCCCGCACCGCAACTTGAGAGTCTCCGACTACGCTCAACAGCGGTGGGATGGTTTCGGTGCGCCGAATTTGGGCGAGTGCTGCTGTTGCAAACTGTCGCGAGTCTTCTTGGAGTAGGAGAGTTGCGAGGGATTCTATAGCTGTCGGGCCGAAATTCCCTAGGGTTTCGGCGGCGATTTGGCTCAATTCTTCGTCGGAATTTTTGACTAATTCTACTAAAGCTTGAATCACTTCGGGGCTATTCCCTACGGGATAGCTTGGTTTCACGAACTTTCCGAGGATGCGGGCGGCAAACCACCGGGGTTCGGTGTCTGCGTCTTCGTCTTCGAGCACGGCAATTAAAGGTGCGATCGCGCCATCTCCCAGATTTGGCAATACTTTAGCAATTTCCCAACGGTCTTGAAAATCGCCCGATTTTAAGGCTTCTATTGCTAAACTGACAGCTTGCTCTAAAATGTGTTCTTCCTGCGGCTTGCTACCGTCGGCTGTCACTTGCTGCAAGCATTCAACTAACAAGGGCCAGTTTTGGCGAGCGGCCGCGACTTGCGCTTTTTGTAAAAAATTATACATGATTTTAAATTAAGTTCGATCCACAAGCGAGGTTTTTTGCTGCTAAGTCAGAGCCGGAGGGAGCTATTTTTTACAAATCTTTTGCTACAATTATCCATTTTTTAACATTTTTGTCAATCCATCATAACTGGTAAAATGGAAGTAAAGCATTAATTTCATGCAGTTAAGGCATCAAGCTATACTTTTTGTAATTTAAAAGACCCAATATTCCTAATTAAAAATTAACAAATGAAGAAAGCTCTACTTTTAGTAAACCAGCACTCCCGAAAAGGGCAAAAGCTATTATCTCAAGCCACTGTAAAATTAGAAGCACTGGGTTTTGAGTTAATTATAGAGTCTACCGACCACGCCCACGAACTTTCCGACACGATTCGCCGCTACCAAAATCGAGTCGAATTAGTAATAATTGGCGGTGGCGACGGCACTCTCAACGCCGCCATAGAAGGTTTGATAGACACCAAGTTACCCTTGGGTATTTTGCCCATGGGAACAGCTAACGACCTAGCCCGCACTCTGAGAATCCCTACAGATTTATCAGCAGCTTGTCAAGTAATCGCCAGGGGTAAAGTTCGACTAATAGACCTAGGTTGGGTGAACGGCAAGCATTTTTTTAATGTGGCGAGTTTGGGATTGAGCGTGCAAATTACCCAGCGGCTGACTAAAAACGTGAAGCAGCGCTGGGGAGTTTTAGCTTATGCTTTTACTGCTTTGCAGACAATTTTGTCAGCGCGACCGTTCCGAGCAGAAATTAAGGTAAACAACCAATCTTTTAAGGTGAAAACTATTCAAATTGCCATTGGCAACGGTCGCTATTACGGCGGAGGGATGACAGTAGCCGAGGATGCCACAATCGACGACAAGCGACTGGATTTGTACAGTTTGGAAACAATACACTGGTGGGAAATCATTGCTTTGCTGCCGGCTATGAGGCAAGGAAATTATACCAGTTCGCCTAACGTTCGCGTCTTGTACGCTCAAGAATTTGAGGTGAATACTAGCAAACGCCGTCCGATTAATACCGACGGTGAAATCACAACTTACACGCCTGCAAAATTCCGAGTCATTCCCCAAGCTTTAGCAGTTATAGCTCCTTCATAACTCATGACTTATATAATTATGTTGTGGAACAGGCCTCTTGCCTGTTCATATATAATTATGTTGTGCAACAGGCCGGAAAGCCTGTTCATATATTTGCCACGGGCAAGATGCCCGTGCCACAATTAATTAATCAATAAATTATATTATGTTGTGGAACAGGCCGGAAAGCCTGTTCATATATTTGCCACGGGCAAGATGCCCGTGCCACAATTAATTAATCAATAAATTATATTATGTTGTGGAACAGGCCGGAAAGCCTGTTCATATATTTGCCACGGGCAAGATGCCCGTGCCACAGTTAATTAATCAATAAATTATATTATGTTGTGGAACAGGCCGGAAAGCCTGTTCATATATTAGCCACGGGCAAGATGCCCGTGCCACAATTAATTAATCAATAAATTATATTATGTTGTGGAACAGGCCGGAAAGCCTGTTCCTATATTTGCCACGGGCAAGATGCCCGTGCCACAATTAATTAATTAATCAATAAATTATCTTGTGTTGTGGAACAGGCATCTTGCCTGTTCATATATTTGCCACTAGCAAGATGCCCGTGCCACAATTAATCAATTAATAATCGCCTCCAGCGCCATATTGCCACGCTTCAACTAATCGGTGAAAATAGTATTGCTGCTCCGGCGCTAAATTTTTTACCTGCGGTTCTACGGCTTTCCCCAAAGGCTGCAATCCCGTATAAATTCCTAAATTTACATAATGAACCATCCAATCGAGCAAATTAGTTATTCCTACCTGCGGGATAATTTTCATAACTAATCCGGGATGGCTAATTGCTGTTTTAAACAGAGTTTGGGACAAAGCCGGAAACAGCACGATATCTTGAAGAAACGGTTTGAGTACCGGTTCTCCCAACTCTTCCATAACCTGAAATACGGCAGCCAAAAGTTGATTGATTTGATTTGGGTCTATTTTCTGATTCATCGCAGCACTCATCGAACGCTGAAACAACCAGGTGACAGATAGATTCGGCTGGTAGGGTTGCAAAAGTGCGAGGGAATTTTTGTCGAGACTGTCGCTTGTCAAAGCTTCGTCAATTCCTAAAGTCAAGCGTTTGAGGTGACGCACCATTGCGCCGAAACCGCCGAAGCTGAGGGGAGATTGGCTACCGCTGCTGTCTCCGACTGGGAGTAGGCGATTCCAAGGCGTTTTTAGAGGACTTTGGCGATAGCAGGGAAAAAATCCGTAGAGTGCTCTTTGGAATTTTAACTGTTCGAGTTCGACGTTTTGATATTGGGGAAGCAAGCGCAAATACTCTTCAAATAATGTTTCTAAACTGAATCTTTCTGTGTCGGCGTCTATGTAGGTAAATAAGTAGGTGGTGCGGCCGTCTCTGGCTGGAAATGCTTCCCAAAAATATTGGCACTGATTTTGCATTGGGGTGAAGGATGCAAATATGTCGCCGGTGTCGTTTTTGGGGTATCCTTGAGCGCAACTGCCGACTACTAAACATACGGCGTCGGGTTTTTTCCCTTGTCTAGCTTGGCGGACAATGGGCGAAAAGTGTCCCATTGCATCTAATAATAATCGGGTTTTAAATAAATTTGTAGCAGGTGGTGTATCGGTATTTGCAGATTCTACTAAGACTCCATTTGGGTGAATGGTTGCTGTTTTAAATGGTGTATTTTCAAATAGCTTTCCTCCAGCTTGGAGGAATCGCTGTTTCAGGGTTTCTAGGAGGTAAACTGGGTCTATTCCGATGTTGAGTACGTCGCGCACCCAAATGTCTGGGGTGTTGGCAAAGCTGATGCGGGCTGGGTTATATTCGGTGGCTATGGCCTTTTCTATCTCTTCAACAGAGAGCAAATTTAGTTCTAAGAATGCGTCTAATTCTTTGCGAGAAATGTTCCATTCTTGATCGCGGCCTCGCAGGGTGCCGCGTTCTATCAAGGCTACTCGCCAACCCCGCACGGCTAAGGCTGTACCGATTAATATTCCTAGGGTTCCGCCGCCGATAACTATGTCGAAGTCGAGGGTTTCGAGGGGTTGTTGGCTGTGTTTGACTGCTTGGGCTGCTGGTGCGGTGTTTTGTTTGAGGTTTTCCCAGAGTCGATCGACTTTTCTCAGGCCTGTGAGGGCGTCTCCTGGCATTTGGGAGAGGATTTGTTCGGTGAGGGACATCGGGTTTTAGGATTGAAGAGTGGTGGATTTTTTATAATTTAGCTTAGATCCACATTTCCGACAGTTTCAGGGCTGACGCATGGGGTGGCGAGAATCCCGGTTTATACTAAGAGGTTGCACCCTTGTCAATAAGCTTTTTAGGAACAGGCTTTCCGGCCTGTTCCACAAAGAGTAGATTTTCTTGTGGAACAGGCCGGAAAGCCTGTTAAGCGAGAATGGTGCAAGATGTGAGTTTCTACGAATTTGGGGCTTAGTAACGAGAAATCTAGGAATCAACCGGGTTTATGAGGTTGGGAGTGCGATCGCGAACCGAGTTTTTATAATCATACAAAGAAACCCGGTTTATGAAAAAAAACCGGGTTTCTACCTCTCGTTGGTAAGTCTGGGGAATTATCTTCAATCAGCCGTACTTAATTCTTCAACTCGCAGCCGATCGCACAAAATTCGCTCGCACACTATACCACCCGTATCCGCACTCCTGCAAACTTCTAATTGAGCTTCCGGCAACGCTTCAAACAAAAAACGCTCTCCCGGAAAAACCGTCCGCTCAAAATACCAATTAGGAATATTTGTAATGCGAGCGATTTGCACTTTGCTAGTATTATTAAGATACCAACACAAAATGCGCGTATGACCTTCGGAAATTACCTGATTTAGTGTCAAATTCATCTTTTTAACTTGTTTGTGCAATGGTGCGAGCGAGTGGCAAAAGACCTAAGCTTATTATAGCATATTCCCAGTTAAAACAGAATTTTTTATACATTTTTTATACATTTTTTGGGTTAATTAATAAATTTCTCCGGGAAAACATCAGCGCCTTCCCCCTATTCCCAAGAAGGTGCAAAAGTCGGCATTGCTAAAGTGCAAGATTTCCATCCTCCCTTAACAGGTGCATTCAACAATTGACAGTGACCGACAGAACCTCTTGCCTGTTGGTAGTGACCGCAAAAATTACACTTGGAAGCCGGATTGCACCCGCGCTCGCTAATTACAAGGCTGGGCTGCTTTTGGGTTTGGTTGCGCTCGATAGTTAAAGTGTTCATTAAATTACTTTTTAAATGTTCAGTCTTAAGTATGACGGCTGGAGTGCAGTCGTGGCGTCTATCTCAAGGCTTAGTTCACCTTTAAGATTTGTTTAGGGATCGATATAAAATATATTATTTTTGAGATGATCGAGCTAGGGAGCAATTGAATTTCCTTTCGATCGCATTGGCGGCCACGGCTTTAGGGTCGATCGCGCTTGCCGGGGGATATACTTCCTGAGACAGAGCTAATTATCCTCGCCTAACTTGCTGAACAAATCGGCTAAAATTGTATTAGAAAATAAAAAACCTTCGGGATCGCTCAACCTCAAATTGCCCGAAAGCGGCAGTTTCGAGGCCTCGCCTAAAGTTGCGTGAAGCGGAGCTATCCCGTAGGGAATCGCCCTATCCTCTGTCATAATTTCCACAAATCCTTGTCGCCAGTAGGGCTGCAAACAACGCCAAATTTTATCAACCGTTTGCTGACTAAACTTTTCAGTCAGCGCCCTGATGCTAACTCCTTCTGCTAAACGCAAGCCTAGCATCAAGGTTTCTAACAAAACGTCATTTTCTGAAACTGGAAAACTTGGCTCAATTCCTGGGTAAATATCCTGCGGGGTTTCTCCCCCAATTTTAGGAGTACCAGGGGAATTGAGGCCAGAGATCGATCGCACCCACTGATAATATTCTTGAGTTTTGCGAGGCCTTGTCAACCTCCTGCCTTCGACGTAACTCGCCGCCCCCATTCCCAAACCGTAATAAGGGCGATTTTCCCAATAAACGCGGTTGTGGCGGCACTGATAGCCATCGCGAGCGTAATTAGAAATTTCGTAATGTTCGTAGCCAGCGCCGGTCAGAATTTCCCGCGCTAAACGGTACATTCCAGCAGCGGTGTCATCTGCTGGTAGCGGCTGCGCGCCTGCTTCAAAGTAGCGCCCGAAAGCAGTTAAGGGCTCAACAATTAAGTCGTAACTCGACAGGTGAGTCGGGGAAATTTCCACCGCCGATTTCAGGGAAGCTTCCCAGTTTTCTAAAGTTTGGTGCGGCAGTCCCGAAATTAGGTCTAAACTGAAATTGACAATACCAGCCGATCGCACTATTTCCACTGCTTCAAAAATATCAGCGACAGAGTGCGATCGCCCGCAAGCTTGCAGCAATTCATCCTGAAAAGCCTGCACTCCCAAACTAACTCTATTTACTCCCGCCGCTGCATATCCCCGCAACTGTTCTAAAGTAAACGTACCGGGGTCTATTTCGATAGAAATTTCCGCCTCAGCAGCAATCCCAAATTTGCCGTCGAGAGTCTCTAAAATATTGCTCAACTGACTGACAGAAAGCAGCGAAGGCGTGCCGCCACCAAAAAAAACTGTTTTCAGAGATGCGCCTAAATTTTTAGTTTCTTGAATTTCTTGACACAGTACAGCAACGTATTGGACTATGGTGCCGGAATTCTCGCCATTTTTGCGATCGCCCACCACAAAAACCGGAAAATCGCAGTAGTAACAGCGGCGGCGACAAAAAGGTATATGCAGGTAAGCCGAACTAGGAATGCCGGAATTTGCCGCTTGCACACTTTTTTTTAATTCAAATGTTAAATAATCTGTGGGAGGGTTCATTATATCTCAAGCCGAAAGCGCCACTTCAAATCTAAAGTTTTAATTAAACAATCATGAATAATTATGTATATTATGACATTTTCTGACAAAAAAAGGGGTGCGAACCATCGGCTCTTTTAATTTAACCTCGTACCCGTTTCGATCTGCCAAAATTCCCCAACAGCCCGCAGCGCGCTCTATTCGCACCTCGTGCCTGCTGGCGGCGGGGCGCGCTAAATCCCGATCGGCTCCCTGGCACATCCCCCAAAGGGTACAACGGGTAAATATAAGTTTATAAAAATCCCTCAGCAAATATAGCGATATCCGACCAAAGCATGAAAACAAGTATCAGCACCGGAAAGATATAATGTGAATAAATTCATTAACCTAGAACTAATGCTAGACGCAATCATAATAATCTCATTCATAATCGCAGGCGGAGGCATCGGCTATTACGGAGTCGAACTGCTGCCGAGCAATCTGCTGCTGCAAGTTACAAATATACAAGGTTTAAGTTCTGTACTAGGCTCGTTTGGAGCATTAATTGGCTTCGTGATGGGATTAGTGGCTCAAACAACCTATCGGCGCCTAGAAAAACAAGTCCGCGATATGCCTGTTGAGATGCTGCTGACGCGGGCGATCGGCTTAATCATCGGACTGCTAGTAGCGAACTTAATGCTGGCTCCGCTGTTCCTGCTGCCCATACCCCGCGAGTTCGGCTTCATCAAACCTCTAGTCGCAGTCTTAGGTAGCGTCATGTTCGGCTTCACAGGCGTCAGCTTAACAGACACCCACGGCCGCGCTTTCTTGCGCCTGATTAACCCCAAAAGCTTTGACACCGTGTTGCTAACCGAAGGTACTTTCAAACCAGCAACTGCCAAAGTTGTCGATACTAGCTGCATTATTGACGGCAGAATTGAAAACTTGCTAGAAACAGGTTTCCTCGAAGGTCAAATTATCGTGCCGCAATTCGTGCTCCAAGAACTGCAACTCGTAGCTGATTCCGCCAACGATCAAAAGCGAGTGCGCGGGCGCCGAGGCTTAGATGTACTCAACCGCATCAAAGAAACATATCCAGAGCGCATTCAAATTCACTCGGCAGACTACGAAGATATTGCCACAGTCGATGCGAAATTAGTCCGATTTGCTTTAGATATCGACGGCATTTTGCTCACCAACGATTACAACTTATCGAAAGTAGCTGCCGTCCAAAAACTGCCGGTTTTGAATATCAACGATTTGACTCATGCGGTGCGCCCGACTTATTTGCCGGGAGATACGATCGAACTAAAAATCCGCAAAGAAGGCAAAGAACCCTCTCAGGGAATCGGTTACTTGGATGACGGCACAATGGTTGTCGTAGAAGCAGGAAGCAGCTATGTCGGAGGCGAAGCCAGAGTCGTAGTCACCAGCGCCCTGCAAACCAGCGCCGGCCGCATGATATTCGCCCGTCCTCAAGAATCCGTTATTGTTTAAAACTGAGTAACAATGGCCAGGGCAATCAGAATCAAATATTGCGATCGCTGTTCCCAATCTGCCCCGACTCTCTACCGCGCCCGGTATGACGAGTCGGGGCAGTGGTTTTTTTTGTGTCTTAAATGTTGGGAATCGGTAAGTAAAAACAATCCTTTTTACTTCTACGGTGGCACTTGGAAAGCCAGCAAGAAAAAATAGCAATTACCAGCTTCTTCTTCTTTTCTCTTCCTACCCTACGGGAACGGCTTCGCCGAACGCGTCCTTAGCGTCTTCGCGGTTCAATCGTATCAATATCAGTGATTCTAGAGTAATTAAAATCAACCAATCCCGATCGCATCTTCATACAATGTCTCGATCGCACAGCTAAAATTCACGCTAGCAAACTGAACTTCTTGTCCTTGACTGTAAGGATAAAGCACCCACAAACCCTCTGCATTCCGGCGAAAACACTCTACACTAACTCTTTCTTGATTGATTAATACATACTCTTGCAAACTTTCGGAAGTACGGTAATCGGCAAACTTTTCACCTCTGTCAAAAGCCGCTGTTGTTGGCGATAAAACTTCCACAATTAAGCGCGGGTAGATAATGAAATCTTCAGCAGTATTTCTGTCCCGTTCATCGCAACTCACCGCTACATCGGGATAGTAATAGAAATTTGATGTCTCATTCCGAACTTTCATGTCTGCCATGTAAGTTATGCAGCCACTTCCCCGAAGATGGTTTCTCAACAAAGTTGCTGCATTTACACTAATGATGACATGAGCTTTGCTTGCCCCTGCCATTGCATAGATTTCACCTTGTCTGTACTCGTGTTTGATCGGACTGACTTTCTCGCCTGCTAAATAATCTTCAGGAGAGACGTAGGTGTCGCTTTTACTTGCAACCATATAATTTTAAGGTTGGTGAGGATTACACAATTATAGCCCAATACGCTTGGGTTAGCGCTTTCAGACGAATTTCATTTCACGCATTTATGAGAGTTGCAAACTTGTGAAAGGAAATCAGATTATTCTTATCCCCAGCGTATTGTTTAATGTGTAGGTTTTCTCGCCACACATTCGATTCATGGGGAAATTGAATGCGATCGCACAGCCATCAAACAAACCACTTTGTGGGATTAAAAAATTTCTGTCAATGCGTAAATCCTAGCTTTGCTGATAACCTGAACTAATAAGTCTTATAAGAAATTCTGTATCTAAATATACTATTTTTGTATAAATCATGACATTTATCAAGGTATCCTGACATTAAGGGCTAAATTCCACACCTTACCTACAAAATTTGTAACCTCCAGAGTTGAGAAGGTACTCCAAGCTTTCACCAGTCCATCGCCCTTGGCTGTCGGCGTTGGCACTCCAGCTAAGTTCTCAGATTTTAGTCGTCCGTGAAATGTGATATGAGTTGAAATCTCCCAAATTCATGCCGAAACTAAAAGAATCTTTTAATCACCCCCATACCGAACCAGCCGATACCGCGATTCGCCTAAAGCAGCATAAAGACCTGTTTTCCTGGCTTTCGATCGCTGCGGGGCTAATTTTTCTACAGGGGTACATGATTGCTCCCCTGATTCCACGTTTGGCTGAAGTTTTTAATGTTCCGGTTCAGGAAATCGGCTTTATCGTTCCAGCCTATATGCTGTCCTATGCACTGATGGCATTATTCTTCGGCCTCCTGTCCGATCGCTTTGGTCGATGGTCTATTATTCGCATCTCGCTTGCTCTTTTTGTCATTTTCACCGCTTTAACTGCCACGGCCCAAAATGCTTCGCAGATGGCAACCTGGCGGCTATTAACCGGGATTGGAGCAAGTGGTGTGATTCCCCTTACCTTCGCCTTAATTGGCGATTTATTCCCGTTCGATCGGCGAGGTGCCAAGCTAGGATTGGTGTTTGCAGCAATGGAAGGGGGAATGGCAGCAGGCTCTGCGGGGGGAGCGATTCTTGAGCCATTTGTAGGTTGGCGAGTGCTCTTTCTAGGTACTGCTTTGCTTGCTGCTGTTGTGCTTTGGCGCCTTCATCCTTACGGTTCTTTATTTGATACACCAAAAGTCACCAAATTACCGCCTATTCGCCAAATCTTTAGGGGATACAGCCAGATATTAGCAACCTTTCGGGGGCAGCGTACATATGCTTATGTTCTGTGGAATGGTATTTACCACTCTGGGGTATATACATGGCTAGGGTTGTATTTATCGCAACGGTACGGTATGGATGCCTTGAGCATTGGTTTAAACATTCTTGGGTACGGCATTCCCGGTTTATTGCTAAGTTCTTTCATTGGTCAAGCCGTCGATCGGTGGGGACGGCGTTGGCTCGTTCCAGCAGGGTTGGTAATGGCTGCTGTGGCTGGGATTGCAATGATTTTTGAGATTCCGCCACTGGGAACGACGATCGCAGTTCTTATTTTGTCTTTAGGGTATGACCTGACTCAACCGTTGTTTGTCGGAATTGTGACCGATCTCGGAGATGACAACAATTTGGGGCAAACGATGGGACTGAAAGTATTTACTCTCTTTACTGGATTTGGTGTAGGCAGTCTCGTATTTGGAGAGCTACTGCGCTTTGGATTTGGGCCTTCTCTCGCTATCTTTGGTGGCATTCAGTTGATAATTGGTTCGATCGCAGTCCCACTATTCTGGCAGGAAGTCCCCTCTCGATTACGGGGTTAGCGACTGTTGCCCAAAGCAATGTTGCATACATTAATACTGCTCAAATCATTGCGCTCACTGTTCTGTTGTAGAGCATCTATAGAGCAATACGCTTGGGTTAGCCCTTTCAGACGAATTTCATTTCACGCATTTATGAGAGTTCCAGACTTTTGAAATACTCACCGCGCCTTCAGGCCGGTGAGTATTTCACCTTTCCCCCAAAGTTTCAACGTCGGCGCGGGGCCGGAAGCCTCGCACTATTGCCATTTTGCGGTTGCGGTTTTTCTTGCAACTTCATCGTCAAACTAACCCGCTTTAACTTCTCATTCACCTCCAAAACCCGCACTTTCACAACTTGTCCGACTTTGACAATCTGTTTGGGGTCATCTACAAAGCGATCGGCTAATTGAGAAACGTGAACCAAACCATCTTGGTGCACTCCCACATCAACAAAGGCTCCAAAGTTAGCTACATTCGTGATTATGCCTTCTAATTCCATCCCAACTTGCAAATCGGAGATTTCTTTGATTCCTGCTTGGAAAGTGGCATATTTAAACTCGGCACGCGGGTCTCTTCCCGGTTTTTCTAGTTCCGAAATAATGTCTCGGAGTGTTGGTTCTCCGACTTTCTCTGTGACATATTTCTTGATGTTTACAGTCTTGATTTTTTCAGATATTTGTGTTATTCCAGTCAGCGGCAAGTCTAAATCCTTGGCGATCGCCTGCACGACAGGATAACTTTCGGGATGAACTGCTGTATTGTCCAGGGGGTTTTCGCCGCCGCGAATGCGGAGAAACCCGGCTGCTTGTTCAAAAGCTTTTGGCCCGAGTTTGGGAACTTTCAGGAGTTGGCGGCGATTTTTAAACGCGCCATTTTCGTTGCGGTAATTGACGATATTTTTGGCAACTGTTGCCGTCATTCCTGACACAAATGTTAGCAGTTCTTTCGAGGCTGTGTTTAAGTCAACTCCGACATAATTCACGCAGCTTTCGACAGTTTCGTCGAGTTTCTTTTTGAGCAGTTTTTGGTCAACATCGTGCTGGTATTGACCGACTCCTATTGATTTCGGGTCGATTTTCACGAGTTCGGCGAGGGGATCTTGCAAGCGTCGTCCGATGCTGACTGCGCCGCGGACGGTGATGTCGAGATCGGGAAATTCGGCGATCGCCACCTCGCTTGCTGAATAAATCGATGCACCGGATTCATTCACCATGACTTTAATCGGTTTTCTTTCCATTTGGGCCAAAACTTCCGAAACAAATTCGTCTGTTTCGCGGGAAGCTGTACCGTTGCCGATCGCGATTAATTCAATTTTATATTTTTCAATTAAATGCTTGACAATTTTACCCGCTTGTTGTCGCTGAGCGGCCGCTTGGTGGGGAAAAATTGCTTGATATTCTAAAAATTGCCCGGTTTCATCGAGGGCGGAAACTTTACACCCCGTGCGAAATCCCGGATCGATCGCCAATGTGGGTTTCATTCCCGCCGGCGCCGACAGCAGCAACTCGCGCAGGTTGGTTTCAAAAGTGGCGATGGACTCGATATCAGCGACTGCTTTGTTGTGCGATCGTACTTCCGTGATTAACGAAGTCTTCATCAGTCGGTTGAAGGCATCCTTCAAAGTCGATCGATAAAACTCTTTAACTTCTGGTATCCTAGTTCTAATTTCCTGACTTTCCAAATAAGCCATCACGGCGGATTCATCAAAAGCCAGTTCCAAATCTAAAACCCCTTCCGTTTCCCCGCGAAACAGCGCTAACATATTGTGCGACTGAACGCTTCTCGCTGCAACTTGATAATTGCGGTACATTTCAAATTTAGTGCTTCCTTCCGGGAAATCCTCTTTAATTTTAGAGACAAAAACTCCTGTTTTCATCAAAAATTCTCGCAAATAAGCCCGCAATTCAGCTTTTTCCGAAACCGCTTCCGCCAAAATATCCCCAGCACCTTTGAGAGCTTCTTCTGCTGTTTTCACTCCCTTTTCTTCCGAAATATATTTACCTGCTTCCGCCTCAAAGTCTGCTGGTTTAGCCGTCGGCAAGTTCAGACTTTTGATAAAATTTGCCAGCGGTTCCAAACCTTTTTCCCTAGCAATTATCGCTCGCGTCCGTCGCTTGGGTTTATAAGGCAGATAAAGGTCTTCTAGTTCGTTTTTTTGCAAACATGATTCGATTTTAGCTTGCAATTCTTCAGTGAGTTTCCCCAGAGAGCTAATCGTCTCTAAAATAGACTTTTTGCGCTCTTCAATTTCCGTCAAATAGGTGAAGCGATCGGAGATGTCCCGCAACTGAATTTCATTCAGCAAATCCGTGCGTTCTTTGCGGTAGCGGGCAATAAACGGAATAGTTGCTCCCTCGGCGAAAAGTTCCAGAGCATTATTGACTTGAGACAGATTGATGGAAAGTTCTTGAGCAATCAGTTGAGGAATGTCGATCATAGTGCAGAATTTCGGGTCAGGCGATTTTAGATTTTGGATTGACTTGCGCGAGATCAATTCGGGGGCGTGAGGATTTTAGATTTTAGATTTTGGATTGATTCCACGGATAAATTCAAGGGCTTGTACCATCAACAAATTCTTGGTCAATTTTAGATTTTAGATTTTAGATTAACTTCACAGAATAGAGCAAGAAAAGGGATTGTCCCAATTTTGTTAAAATCGTTTTCTAGGAGTGCGATCGTCTCGCACGGCAAAGCCGATATCTCTCGCTTCTAGCTCTCCGGCTTGCACTCCTGTGAAAGCATCATTGGGATGTTCCCATGATGTTAGCATAAATGGAGTCATTTCTCAATATTATATGTTTCCTTTTAAATATCCTGTGCCGCAAACCGATCCGCCGCGATCGCCCAGAGAAACGCTGCCGACGATGTACGATTTACCCAGCGAAGACCCGGATGAACCTGGTTTGCCTGACGAATTTCACGATTTGCAGCCGCAGTTGTTGAGTCTGACGTTTCGGCCTCGGAATTATCCGGCTTCTGAGATATTTAGCGGCACCGACATGAACCTTTATTATGACGTGCAGCACACTCTGTGGCACAAGCGGCCGGATTGGTTTGGAGTTGTGGGAGTTCCCCGACTTTACGATCGATCGGAACTGCGGATGAGTTATGTTACTTGGCAGGAAGGTGTGAATCCTTTTGTAATTGTAGAACTGCTTTCGCCGGGAACGGAAAAAGAAGATTTAGGCGACAATACCGATGAGGAAAAGTTGCCACCTCAGTCGGGAAACACTGCCGGTAACGGGCAAGTTTTGGATGCCGAGAGGAAGGATGAACCGCCAAGAAAATGGGAGGTTTACGAGCAAATTTTGCGGGTTCCTATTTATGCTGTTTTCAGCCGCTATACTAACAAATTGCGAGTGTTTGAATTGAAGGGCGGACACTATCAAGAATTAGAATTGCCCGAGTCGCGAGTGTGGATTCCTGACCTAAGTTTGGGCTTGGGTTTGTGGCAAGGAGAGTTTCAGGGAGTCGATCGACTGTGGTTGCGCTGGTATGATGTTGATGGCAATTGGATTCTCACTGAAGCGGAACAGCAACGGCAGCGGGCAGAGTCAGCGGAAGCTCAATTGCAGTCTTTAATTCGGCGGCTGCGGGAATCTGGCATCGATCCCGATCGATTTTTAAACGGTTAGAGAAGACTGAAGTCCTGACTAATATTATGTCCGGTCGATTACCCCTAATACGGTACGGGCGGGTTCACGAAAAATATCTGCCCATAATTGACAATCTCAAAAACCCGCCCTTTTAATCGCTGGTTCGCAGTCAGGACTTTAGTTTTTTTACTTCACAAGAAGACAGAAAGCCTCACTATACACAGGCTTTAAGATTTGATCGAAACTTGATTGGTTGCGGCTTGTGTGTTTGTTGCTGGTACTCTTTGCGGTTAAGTCATCCGCGTAGGGAGAATGATGCAAATAAGCTTTACCGACAGAACCAAAAAGTTGCAGTTTGTCAGAAATGACCGATTGCATGGCATCGATAGCTTTTTCCATTATTTCCAACAAATCCGGATCTGCCTCAGAAATGCTACTTTTTAACACGTCCATATAAGCTTCGCGAATTTCCGTATTCACATTAAATTTAGAGACTCCCAATTTAATACATTGATGAATCATTGACTCCCGCAAACCGCTAGCACCGTGCATCACTAACGGCACTGAAACAGCAGCGCGGATTTTGGCCAGACGTGGAAAATCGAGTTTCGGTTCGCTGAGATATTTGCCGTGAACGTTACCAATTGTTACGGCTAAAAAATCCACCTTAGTTTCTTTGATAAACTCTACGGCTGATACCGGATCGGTCATCCTTGCGGCTTTCTCCTCGATTGTCAAACCTTCTTCCCGGCCGCTAATTCTGCCGATTTCTGCTTCAACTGCCGCACCGTTAGCGTGGCATAATTTAGTCATTTCCCGGCTAAATATTAAGTTTTGTTCGTAGGGCAAAAAAGAACCGTCTGCCATAGTTGATTTGATGCCGGCGGCTAGGGCGAGGTGAATGTCTTTTTCTGAGGTGCTGTGATCTAAGTGTACTGCGATCGGCATTAAAGATTTGCGGGCCGCTTCCATGCACAGCGCGACTAAAGGCGATTTTCCGTATTGGATGGCACTGGGGTGAAGTTGCAGTATAGCAGGACTGTGCAGCGCTTCTGCCGCATTGATGACGGCTTTTACTCCTTCGAGGTTGTAGACGTTAAAAGCGCCGATCGCATAACCATTTCTCAAGGCCGTGTTCAGCAATTCCCTAGTTGACGCGAGCATATAGTACCTACTTTAAAAACTTTTCTGAATGTCGATCATTCTATCAAAGTTCTAGGCCCAGCTCAGCTTAATTTGTGTTTATTTTAATTGCGAATTCTTCGGCTACGATTTATGTGAAGTGCATTGATTCTTGAGTAAGGTGCGTAAGGGCGCACCTTACGATTTGTTTGGTAAGCCTAGCGCACCTTACTCCTTGAGTGATTTACTACTAGGTTTGTGCGTTACCAGCGTGCAAACCGCATTCTTTTACGGTCGCTTCTTCCCACCACCAGCGACCTTC
Source organism: Microcoleus sp. AT8-A3 (assembly GCF_036705675.1). Classification (NCBI taxonomy): domain Bacteria; kingdom Bacillati; phylum Cyanobacteriota; class Cyanophyceae; order Oscillatoriales; family Microcoleaceae; genus Microcoleus; species Microcoleus sp. AT8-A3. The sequence goes on along the minus strand of NZ_JAUBVD010000048.1, from coordinate 1,206 downwards.
GCGTTCGTGTTGGTTCGGCAATACCGGCTTTGTACAAGGTTCGCAACCAATGCTTACAAAACCGCGTTCGTGCAACTTGTTGTAAGGCACATCCAAAGCGCGAATGTATTCCCAAACCTCTGCCGAAGACCAGTTTGCTAAGGGATTGAATTTAATTAATTCATGGTCAGGAGTTGAGAATGCAGTGTCAACTTCAATAACCGGAATACCGTTGCGGGTACTGGGACTTTGGTCTTTCCGCTGACCGGTAATCCAAGCATCGAGAGTATTCAGTTTGCGGCGCAGCGGCCTGACTTTCCGCACGCCACAGCATTCTTTGTGACCGTCTTGATAAAAACTAAACAATCCCTTTTCTTCTACTAGGGCTTGTACTTCGGCTGCATCGGGAAACATTACTTCTAATTTAATGCCGTAATGTTTTCTGACTCGATCCAAAAACTGATAAGTTTCCGAGTGTAATCGTCCGGTGTCTAGGGTGAAAACGCGGAAATTCTTGGTGATTTTTGAGGCAATATCGATCAAAACTACATCTTCAGCCCCGCTGAAAGAAATGGAGATATTGTCAAAATTTTCTAGGGCAAATTTGAGAATGTCTCGCGGTGTTTTTTGACTGTATTCTGCTTCTAGGGCGGCAATGTTGAGATTTCTTTGGATGGCAACCATATTTTCGGGTTTTCGGTGTTCTTTTCCTCTAGCCCTTTATTATAGCCGATCGCCGTCTCTCTCTCGCCGACTAATTTGACAATCCAGCAATGTCGTCCGGGGCCCCCGGATTCATCCGTGAAGCGAAAAAAAAGCTTTGAATCCTCATCGCCAGCCCCCTGGGTTTATCAGTGAGGTCGCTTTCTTCAATCTCTTCAATTTCGTCAATCTAAAATCTAAAATCTAAAATCTAAAATCGACTGGCCGCATCTTGCAGCAGTCTTTTCGGCTGGGCCCACAATCAAGCTCAAGGATGGCGATCGCCCACTGGCAGAAGTTTTGGTGAACCCAAAACTCCTCTACTGGGTAAAATGGGACTGTCGCGCGATCCATTGAATTTGCCCCCCAATTATAAATCCCACACAATAAAATTATTTAAATGTCATTGTTACAATCCGAAAAATTGACTCGTCTCATTAATTAAATAAGGATCGCGAATTAAATAACTTACAATTTTAATTGTTATTGTGGGATGGGCGTCCCGCCCGTCCTTTTTGGACGGGC
>NZ_JAUBVD010000047.1:0-47573 GCF_036705675.1 Microcoleus sp. AT8-A3 | reverse complement strand
CCGTCCTTTTTGGACGGGCGGGACGCCCATCCCACAATAACAATTAAAATTGTAAGTTATTTAATTCGCGATCCTAAATGACAGACCCTTCGCAGGAAATACGGGAGAAAATGTCAGGTTATCACGCACCCTAAAATAGGTTCTGATACACAATTAATATGATATCCGTTGCAATTGCCCCCCATCTGACCACGAATTTCTTCATGTGGTACCCGCCACGTGATTTATCCGTGGAATCAATCCAAAATCGAAAATCGAAAATCACTTATTGCCCCCGCATTGATCCCTGGGGTCAATCTAAAATCGAAAATCTAAAATCTAAAATCGATTGACGGTCGAGGGGGTTTACGCTCATCTGTGAGTAATATTATAGATGGTTGGTGAACCGGCCCCTACCAAGAATTATGGTTAATTTACCGCCCATGATTTAACAGCTTATCCTAACTTTTAACTTTTAACTTTTGCGAAATCGGCAGTTCGATCGCAAATTCTGTTCCTCGGCCAACTTCTGAATGACACTCCAACTTACCGCCGTGGGTGTCTTTAACTATTTGGTAACTAATCGATAACCCCAAACCAGTGCCGGTGCCCACAGGTTTGGTAGTAAAAAATGGGTCAAACATCCTTGACTGAACTTCGGGATGGATACCGGGCCCGCTGTCAGAAATCCGCACACACACTTGATTTTCGCTGCTGACTTCAGTAACAATGCGAATCTGGTTAACTTTGCAAGTACAGTTTGCTGATGACTCTTCCACAGCGTCGATCGCATTTACCAGCAAATTCATAAATACCTGGTTTAATTGAGCCGGATAACACTCGACTTTGGGCAGGTTTCCGTAATTTTTAATAACTTGAATCTCCCGATGTTTTGGCTGTGACTGGAATCGGTGCTGCAAAATCACCAAAGTGCTCTCTATCCCTTCATGAATGTCTATTACTTTGCGATCTGTTTCGTCGAGTCTCGAAAAGTTTCTCAAAGACAGCACTATCTGCTTAATTCGGTTAGCACCTTCTTGCATTGAAGCCATGATTTTTGGGAAATCCCCAGCAATAAAATCTACCTCGACTTCTGCCAATTCTTGGGCTATTTCAGGAACTGGTTCGGGATAGTATTGCTGGTAGAGATCGATCAATTTTACCAAATCGCGAGCGTACTGTGCGGCGGGAATAATGTTGCCGTAGATAAAACTGATGGGGTTATTAATTTCGTGGGCTACTCCCGCTACCATTTGCCCGATACTTGACATTTTTTCTGCTTGAATGAGCTGAGATTGAGCCTTTTTTAAGTCTGCCAGAGTTTTTTCTAACTGTTGCGCTTTTTCTCGTTCTCGCTGTTCGCTAAATTGCAACTCTACTTCGGCTTGTTTGCGATCGCTAATATCAATATGCGTACCCGTCATCCGCAAAGGATTTCCCGAAGCGTCGTGTTCCATCACCTTCGCTTGAGCTAAAATCCACTTCCACTCGCCGGATTTTGTCAGCATCCTAAATTCCACTTCGTAAGTAGGATTTTTGCCTTCCAGGTGAGCATTTAGCGCTGCTTTAGCCGGAGACAAATCCTCTGGATGTACCAGTTGCTCCCAGGATGCAAAACTATTTTCTACCTCCTCTACTTCATATCCCAGCATCATTTTCCACCGTGGATTAAAATAGACTTCTCCCGTGGCAAGATTCCAATCCCACAAGCCCATCGCACTGCCTTCAAATGCCAGATAAAAACGTTCTTCGCTAATTTGCAAAGCTGCTTCGGCTTGTTTGCGATCGCTAATATCCATCACTGTTCCCAACAGTTTTATTACTTCCCCGGTTTCGCTAAAAACAGCTTCTCCCCTTCCTTCCACGTATATAATTTGACGGCTAGGATGCAAAAATCGGAACTCTCTTTTGTAGGCAATGCCTTGTGAGATAGTTAGGCTGACTGTTTCTTGAAATAATTCTCTGTCGTCGGGATGACACATCTTTAAAAGTTTGGCAGATGTCGGTTCAGTTGCACTTGAGTCAAGACCAAAAATGCGGAATACTTCTTCTGACCAAGTAATTTTATTGGTGACTAAATCAAATTCCCAACTGCCGATGTGGGCAATTTTCTGGGCGGCTGCTAGACTAGCTTCGCTTTGTTGAAGTTTAAGTCGCTGTTGTTTATCTTGTTCCAGAAGTGTTGCTTGAGCGATCGCAATTCCCATCTGTGCCGCCACAGCGCTCAATAATGTGATCTCCTCCTGCGTCCAGTGGCGGGGGCGATCGTACTGATGCAAGCATATCATTCCGTTGGCTTTTCCCTGGTAGGAAGTGCGGATGGATATCATCGATTTTAAGCCTATTTGACAGCACAAATCTCGGGCGTTTTCTAGCAGCGGGTCGGAAAAAACATCGTCAGAAACTACAGCTTGATCTTGGGATAATAAAAACTGAACGTGAGGATTGCCCTGTACGGGGATTTCTAAATCTAAAAGCGATTTGGATGCGGATTTTTTGTACTCAGCGACATTATTAATTCTGGGAATAGGGTGTTCTGTGTAGGTATGAACCAAGCAGCAATCAGCATTAAAAATTCTACCTATTTGGGCAGTAGCTGTTTGAAAAACTTGATCTTGATTTAAACTGTATCGAATTTCAAGAGTAATTGTTTCTATTAAAAACCTTTGTTTGATTTGCCGTTCTAAAGCAGATAAAGCTGTTTTTAGTTCTAGTTCAGCTTGTTTGCGATCGCTAATTTCAGTAGCCGTCCCCAAAATTTTCCAAGGTTTGTCGTCTGCGGTTCTGGCAAACACGGTATCCACGCTAACAAACCACCGATATTCACCATTTTTGTGCTGAATTCGGTACTCACACTCAAAGCTTTCACCGTCTTTTGCTGCCTCAATCCTGCTGAGGTGTTCTGAGAATCCTGGCAAATCGTCAGGGTGTATTAAGTTAGGAAGAAATCCTCCTGCCATTTGCTGGATTTCTTCAAAAGAATAGCCAATATCGCTATATATTTCGCGGTTGATATACAAAGTTCGCTGTTCAATCAAATCGGAAACGTACAAAAGATTAGGATGTGTTTTAATTACTGCCGACAGCCAGCGTTGGCTGTCTCGGAGTTCTGCTTCGATCCGCTTGCGTTCTTCTATTTCTGCTTGCAGCCGTGCATTTTGTGCTAAAATTTGTTTATAAAGACGGCTCAGAAGCAGTTGATTTTCGATCCGGCTCACCACTTCTTCTGTTTGAAATGGTTTACTAATGTAGTCGGCTCCTCCCACCGAAAAAGCTTTGACTTTATCAAAAACTTCATTTAAAGAGCTAATAAAAATCACAGGAATATGTTTGGTTTGCGGACAAGCTTTTAACTTTTCGCAGACTTGATACCCATCCATACCGGGCATCATGATGTCCAGCAAAATCAAGTCTGGTGGACTCGACATAGCAAAGTTAAGAGCCAATTTGCCATCTCGTGTCGGTCGCACTTTATATCCCCGCTTAGACAAAAGCTGGGATAAAAGCCGCAAGCTTTCTGGATGGTCGTCCACCATTAAAATATTTTCTTGTAAGACAGTGTTTTCAAGTCTAACTGTTTCTAGTCTTGGATTTTTATCGTCAGTTGTATTCACAGCAAACCCTCAAACTATTCAAGTTGTATATGTGGGAATATTTTTAAAGTCATTAACCGCTTGTAGCTAACACTCTCAGATAAACCAGCACAACTATTGGCTCTCTAGCACACTCTTAAATTATCTGTCATTATATCAAAAGTAACGATCTTTTGAAAATCTTGGTAGCTCAAATTATCGGAGTCTGGTGATAAAACAGCCTAGATTCCTCTAATCACAGGCTAACCAAGCAATATTGATTAAATAAAGGTAAAATTTTTATTCTTAGACTTTATACGACCATGCTTGCAGCCATTGATCGGGTGCTTTGTGTTGAGATTTTTCATTAGATATCCTCAGTAAAAAGGTTAATTTAAACAAGCCGGAACATTGGTGTCAACTTAAGACTAAAAATTATTTTTTTCTGGTTGGTATCCAAGTTGTGAGTTCCCTAAATTTCCCTTATTAAGCAGCCCTAGGGCAGTGTAGGCATAATTGTCAAACAGTTGTTACCGTTACTAATTATGAGCTTAAGTTGACACCAATGGGCCCTAAAAAACTCCTACAATATCTTATATCTTATTTGCGGGATGGGGCTGATTTATGGTATCTTTGTCTCGGCTTGCAATTCTCCGCAAGCGGCGTAAACGGCTTTCACGTTATACCAATTCAGAAAAATCCGAGCAATTTCTAAAGCTAGCTGGGGCTTGCCTTGGTCAATCAACCACTGTAAAAAAGGAGTCATCGTTCGCTCGTTCAGCATCCCACCTAATGATAAAATTCCCCACAAAATTTGGTGCAAAAAAGTCATTTGAATCATCATCCGTACTTCCCAACTTGGGTGTTTTTGATAAAACAAAACTCCCATTCTCCCGCGCTCAATTTCTCGGTTAATCATGCCTGGAATTTGCTCCAAACTAAAAGCTGGATGCCAGTGATAACCGACCGCAGCGGGACATTTAATGAGTTTTAAACCTAATTTTTTTAACCTAACTCCCAACTCTAAATCTTCCCATCCGTACAGTTGAAAGCGAGTGTCAAAAAGTCCAGCGGCCAGCAGCCAGTGGCGGGCGATCGCCACATTTCCCGTAGCAAAATAAGCCGCCGAAAAATCGGTGATTTTGTAAGGTTCTGAGGTAGGATTGTCGAAATTGCAAGTATTAATCACGCTGCCGTAAGTAAAAACAGCATCAGTATCTTTGTAACCCTGTAGTAAAGCATCGGCGTGTGCTTGCAAAAAATGCTCTGTTACCACCAAATCGCTGTCAATAAAAATAATCGTATCGCCATTAGCATCTTCAACGCCCAAATTCCGGGCAGCGGCCGGGCCCTGGTGAGATTGACAGATCGATCGCACATGAGGCAACAAGTCAGCATTTGCGGCCAACCACTCCAGCGTCCCGTCCGTCGATCCGTCGTCCACGACAATTACTTCATAGTCTCTGACAATCTCACCGAACTGCTGATTTTCCAAAGCCAGTAGACATTTTGCCAAAATCGGTTTACGATTATACGTCGGAATTACAACACTAAAAAACACGGTTTTTCCCCATCGCCACAGTTACCGTATCCCACGGTAGCAGATTTTCCGCAGCAACTCCTCCGGTAAATAGCCAAGTTTATCAAAAAAAGAATATATAAATCTGTACTATTTCTGACAAGAATCGATCTCAATTAGGTGCATAATGAAAAGTCGGTTAAATATCACATCTTGCACCATTCTCCAGAACAGGCAAGATGCCTGTTCCACAAAAATGATATTTTTTTGTGGGGTGGGCATCTTGCCCGCCCTTAAAAGCTTAGTGACAAGGGTGCAAGATGTCAGTTAAATTCAGGATGTAAAGAGCAATGAGTCGCGCTAAAAAAGTTGTCCTAGCATATTCCGGCGGAGTCGATACCTCCGTCTGTATTCCTTACCTCAAAAACGAGTGGGGTGTTGAAGAAGTAATTACTCTGGCCGCGGATTTGGGACAGGGAGACGAATTAGAACCGATCCGCAAAAAAGCTTTAGCATCCGGTGCTTCGGAATCTTTAGTTATTGATGCTACGGAAGAATTTGTCAAAGACTATGCGTTTCCAGCGATTCAAGCTAACGCACTTTACGAAAACCGTTATCCCCTTTCGACTGCCCTCGCTCGCCCGCTGATTGCTAAATTGTTAGTAGAAGCTGCGGAAAAATACGGTGCAGATGCGATCGCCCACGGTTGCACAGGTAAAGGAAACGATCAGGTGCGGTTCGATGTGTCGATCGGCGCGCTCAACCCCAAGATTAAAATCTTAGCACCAGCGCGGGAGTGGAAAATGAGCCGCGAAGAAACGATCGCATACGGCGAGAAATGCGGTATTCCGTCGCCCGTGAAAAAGTCTTCGCCTTACAGTATCGATCGCAACTTATTGGGAATGGCAATTGAAGCCGGAATCCTCGAAGATCCTTGGGCGGAACCGCCGGAAGAGGTGTATTTGATGACAAAGGCGATCGAACAAACTCCCGACACACCCGAATACCTAGAAATCGGTTTCGATTGCGGAAATCCTGTCAGTTTAAACGGCACAAATTTATCACCAGTCGCCTTAATTACCCAACTCAACGAAATAGTTGGAAACCACGGAGTCGGCCGGATTGACATGATTGAAAACCGCCTCGTCGGGATTAAATCGCGGGAAATTTACGAAACACCAGCGATTTTAGTTTTGATGCACGCGCACCGAGACTTAGAAAGTTTGACGCTGACAGCAGATGTAACGCGGTACAAGCGAGGCATCGAAGAAACCTACAGCCAAATGATTTACAACGGTCTTTGGTACAATCCTTTGAAAACAGCTTTAGACGCATTTATTCAGGACACGCAAAAGCGAGTAACTGGAACCGTGCGGCTCAAACTGTTCAAAGGAAATGCGACTATTGTCGGCCGCAAATCTGACAATTCTCTGTACAGTTTCGACTTAGCAACCTACGGCGCAGAGGACGAATTCGATCACAAAGCTGCCGAAGGATTTGTCTATGTTTGGGGACTACCAACCCGCATTTGGTCGGAAAAAAATAGAGGTTACAAATAGGAGGCAATTAGGGTTAAAAACCTGATGTTCAGCCGCCAAATCGAATTCGGATTAACAATTCGATGTTAACCCACCGAATCGAATTGGCGGCTACACAAACAAAGTCCGCCTTCGCGGAATTAGAGTAGGGTGTGCACGTCGCACCTTATCTGTCGCAATCGCCCAACCTGTGCCAGTTGCGTAAGTCTTGTTATTATTAAAATCTGTATATGATTATTAAACTCGGTAAATAACCTGAAAAGTTTTAGTCTCATCACTCACATCGGGGTATTATACTGAAAAAGTCAGTCTAATTAATAGTTAGACCTCAGCATATTTGAAGCATAATATTTGAAGCATAAGATCAGGAGAAAATTGGCTATGTCTGAAGTATGTTTTAATGTGAGCGGTCATAAAATACAATTAATTCTAAGCCTGTCGGGTAAACAAAGTATTGTTCATGATAACAAAACGATTTCCGAAAAAGGCAGCTCTCTCGCTCCGACCTCTAACCACTATTTTAAAGTCAGTGAAGATGGAAAGATGTCAAGCTATGAAGTGGTTTTCAAAGCCAACTTTTCGGGTGTAATAGAATATAGTGTTAAACGAAATAATGTGCTGGTTAAAAAGGGTATATTAAGTGCATTCACACCCGGACTAATGAGGATATCCTTTTTTTACATTGGTCTGGCTCTGTTCTTAAATACAATATCTTTAATTTTTATTCCACAATTTAGAGAAGTTTTCCTTCAGTCGCTTTTCAATTATATTGATGTCGGAATAAAATTGCTGTTTTCTATTGCTTTTTTGGGATTTGGAATCTCCTTAAAGAGAGTTCTTTTAAGAAACTTGCGCTTTGTGACCACAGTGCTCTGGATTCATATAGGTCTAATGATTTTCGGCTCCTTATCACTTATTTTCCGCTACCTACAAGAAGGAATTATTTTGAGTAACATTTGGGTTATTGCTATGAGGCTTGGATTTATCTGGCTGTTTTGGTTTCTTTTGAACAATTGTGAGGCGCTAGCTCAAGAATTTAAGTCCCAATCTTCCTAATGTGAGAGTTATCCGGCGATCGTCAAAGCAGGGGGTAAAGTACGCAGGGCCACCCTTGTCAAAGTCCGAGCGAGCGATTTGCGTCATCAAAGGCGATAGTAATAATTGGTAATTGGTAATTGGTTGTTATCTTAATAATTTGTTAAATTGTCTTCAGACAAATTTAGCTTTGAGGCAGGGGTTGAAACCCCTGCCGGATTGCGGCAGGGCTGCGCCAGGATTGCTGGGTCAACGTAAAACAGCCGATCGCTAAGATTTCTGTTTTTCCACACTGCCCAAATCCAACTTAGCCCGCAACTCCTCCTTAATCCGATTTAAAATAGAATCCTCATCCAAAGAAGACAAAATCTTGCTCACCACAGCCTTTGGCCCATCATCTCCCCAAGAAGCACCATTAGCCAAATAAGCCTTAGTAACTTGACCGATACCATAGGAAGAAACCCCCGCGATCGCAGCTTGCGTCACCGCCACAGACAAATAAGGCCCTAAAGCCAAACCCCCCGTCGCCGGCGTCGCCAAACCCAACAATCCTTTCAAAGAACTTAAACCAAAATTAGCCAACAATTCACCCGCCGTAATTCCCCCCATACTAATCGCAATCTTTTGCAGCAATTCCACCGCGCCCGCTTCCGTCATCGCAATGCCGTAAACTTTAGATAAAGTTAATATCATCACCACATCAATTACCGCACCGCTAAGAATATCAACTACAGTAATTGGATTAAGTGCGATCGCCACCGATTTCGTCATTACGCCGTTCCAGATAATTCGATTAGCTGCGTCATCTCGAATCTCCATTTTTCGCTGCACCAAATGCTCGTTAATATCCCCCGCACAGAGCATCGTATTCAGCGCGACCAAAGATTTGCCTTCCCGGTCTAAAACCTCCAAAATCTTTAATTTTAAATCTTGCACTTGTGGCAAACTGCGAGTCATTTGCACCCCCATACTTCCGTCGGGACGGCGCACCGCCCTCGCCGTCAAAGGCGAAGCCGCCGCCATCACAATTTCATCGGGAGACAACAATTCTTTCACGCGATCGTCTCGAATTTTATGATAAATTGCCAGCCTGTCTGCATCAGGATATTGGTCAATTTTATTAAACACTAATAACATCGGTTTTCCGGCTTCCCGCAACTGCGAAAGTGCTGCGTATTCCACCTTCGTAATGTCGCCAGCAACTACAAACAAAATCAAATCTGCTTGTTGAGCAACGCGGCGCGCTAAAAGTTCGCGAGTTTCGCCGTCAACTTCATCTATTCCCGGAGTATCGATTAATTCCACTTGCGACAAACGGTAAATAACTGGCGAAAGTCTATCGGGCAACTTCTCATCAATTCCCTCTCCGACATCCCACTGCCCGATAGTCGTCGTGCGAGTCACCCCGTGAGTCGGGCCAGTTTCAAACACATTTTGACCTAGCAGCGCGTTCAAAACCGAAGATTTTCCCCTTCCCACCATCCCAAACACAGCTATTTGCACGCAAGCGCGCTCTAGCTTGTCGAGCATTTTCTCCAACCCGCCAATTTCCGGTTCCAGTCCAGTTCGCTCTTGAACTGTCAAGTCGAGATTTTCTACTATATCTCGCAGAGCATCTTTAGCGTGGCGCAGGTTGAGTTCTGCCTGAATGTCTGCGAAGCTTAAAATTGTGTCATCTAATTCTCGATCGACATTTGAAAAATCCGAGGCTTCAGTCATTGTTCCCTTATTTTATAGTTCTGTTTTGTTTAAAGTTTCAGCGAATACAATGCTATTCTAGCTTTCTCTGTCTGCTTTGTACATTCTCTCGGATTTATCCAACTCTAACTCTCGGATTTACCAAATTCTAACTCTCGGATTTACTCAAGCCTGACTCAGCCAAAAGTTCTCGCATTCACCCGCAAGCCCGCCGGGGATTTAAATCCCCGTCTTATAGCAAAAGTCGGTTAAAACCGACTGCCAACCTAAATTAGATTGTGATAAATTTCAGTCCTCTTTGAGAGGACTTTCGCTATGAGACAGGGGTTTTTAACCCCTGTCGGACAGTGCGACAGACCACTAAGCCGATTTACCCAATTTCAACTCATTTACAACAATGATTAACCGCCTCCAAATAATAGCCAGTTATCCCTTTCCTTTACGTGTGATAATTTTCCTATTAATCTTGCTAGCAATTTGGCTGCCCCTAGCAGCACCAATTTACTTGTTAGTTAAAGATAGCAACCTTGCAACTATTCTCACTATGGCGCTGTTGTTTACAGAGTTTCTATTTTTGGTGCGGATCTGGGGAAAAAAGGTTTACGGACAAACCCAATTACTCAAAAGTTACGGTTTAATCAATACGCGAAAAAACGGTTTTGAGCTTTTAATCGGATTGGCGATCGGGCTTTTGCTCACTTTTAGCTTATTTGCGGTGCAAGGACTGTTCGGCTTAGTCGCGTGGCAAAATTCTGATAATTTGCCGAGAATCATCGCAGAAGGGCTGTTAAGCGCCCTTGGAGTCGGTTTTGCGGAGGAGTTGGTATTCCGAGGTTGGTTGCTGGACGAGTTGCAGCGGGATTACAATTATAGAATATCTCTGTGGGTGAATAGCCTGGTGTTTGCCCTATCTCATTTTATCAAACCTGTGGCGGCCATGCTGCAGAGTTGGCCGCAGTTTCCGGGGTTGTTGTTGCTGGGTTTGATTCTGGTTTGGGGAAAACGATCGCGCCAAAATCGCCTCGGTTTGTCGATCGGGCTTCATGCAGGTTTAGTCTGGGGATATTACATTATTAACATCGGGCAGTTAGTGCGATATTCGGCCTCTGTTCCCGATTGGGTAACAGGAGTTAACGGCAATCCGCTAGCTGGGGCGATCGGGCTGTTGTTTTTGAGTGTCTTGGCTGTGGGAATGCGAAAAATGTCCCAACAATCCAAGGGTTTCGAGTAAGGACGAATAGTCCTTATTTCAGACTGCTTTGAGGACTAAACTCCTCACTACCAAACAACTTATTACGAAATTGATAAACTTATGAAACTCAGCATCTTTGCCATTGCCACACTGTTAACTTATCCAGGTTTATTTGCTCCCGCACAGGCGCAAAATCCAGCACAAATAAAGCAAAATAATTCTTTAGTTCAAGTGCAGCAAACGCCAGAACAAATTATCAATGCTTGCGTGCAGAATCAGGCTGAAACTCTGCCCAATCCTTTTACCGATGTACCTTCCAATCACTGGGCTTACAAAGCTGTTTTGACAATGTATTATTGCGGGGCTTACCGAGAAGGGATGAACCCTGCTTTAATTAAAGAATCACTGGAATCTGGAGATACTACTAGAGAAAGTTTGCCTTCCCGATCGCCCTTTCCCAATTTCCCATTACAGCCTTTTCCCGTAATTAATTAAAGAATTACTGGAAGCGGGATATCCTACTACAGGAAGCTTTTATTCCCGATTACCTTTTCCGCATTTCCCATTACCAAGATTTTAAAACTCAGCCCGAACCGTAAACGAATAATCCCCGCCCGGTTCAAGCTGATAATCCCATTTTTCTAGAAAACGGTGCAGCGGTTCCTGAATCAATGCCCTACCCTGAGAAGGCTCAAGAATCAGTGTTTTTTCTGACGTGAAACGCCACTGAAACTGCCACTCAAAATTGCCGGCAGTGACTTCACCCTCAATCGTGCCTTTTTGCCAAGATTGGCCAGTAACCCGGACATATGCAGTTGTTTCAGGCAAACGTCTCGAACTCACCTTTTTGTTTCCGCGTTTGTTTCTGCAATTGTGCGACTATTGTAAAGGCTCATGGCTTTTTCTACTCCTTGGTGCAGACTTAGTTCCACAGCTTCTACAACCAGTTTAAGCACTTTCTCTACTAACTGACTTTCCTCTGAGGAAAATTTTCCTAACACGAAGGAAATCGTATCTTTCTCATTTTTAGCAGCATCGTTTTGAGGTTTGCCGATGCCAATCCGCAAGCGAGGAAATTTGTCTGTACCCAAATGAGAAATTGTCGATTTCATGCCGTTGTGTCCGCCGGCAGAACCGGCAAGCCGCATTCTCAATTTCCCGATCGGCAAATCCATATCATCGTATACTATTAATACCGACTCCGCAGGTATCTTGTACCAATCCGTCGCCGCCCGAATCGCTTGACCCGACAGATTCATGTAAGTTAGAGGTTTCAGCAAGCGGATTTTCTGTCCCCGCGGCCGGTTTCCCTCGCCAAATATGCCTTGAAATTTGCGATTTTCCGACAGAGAAATCTGCCAAGATTTAGCCAAGGCATCAACAGCATTAAAGCCGATGTTGTGTCGGGTGCGATCGTATTTAGGTTCGGGATTGCCCAACCCAACAATTAGCTGGGGAATCACTAACTCCGCTGGTGTTTCCGACTTCTGAGTGTTGTTCATTTAACTCTCTGTGCTATCTTCCTTGGGAGTAGCCGCCGTGAGTTTTTCAGTTGCCGGTTTGCTGCTAGTTGCTACTGCTTCTTCTAACTGCTTAGCTTCCCGCGTGAATTCCGACTCAAAATCCCGCGAAGCGTCTTGAAAGCCCCGAATTGCTTTCCCCATACTCCGACCGATTTCAGGTAATTTTTTCGGGCCAAATACCAATAGGGCGATCGTAAAAATAACGGCCATTTCGGGCAAACCAATGCCAAAAATATTCATGGTTTTTCTCCAGCAATTTGTTTAGTTACTTTTTGTTTATTTATGGCAAAAGTAATCGGAAAGGGTAAGGAAAAACGGGAAAACTTAGCTTTTGCCCTTTCTCCTCAACCCTCAGCTTTTACTTTTAGCCTTACTGTTTTGCGATCTAGTTTTAGCGGCCGAGACTCGACCAATCCATATCCACACTCTCCAGAATCAGAGAAGAGTTGTAGATTTGCAAAATAATCAACAAGAACACGAAAAACAGTCCAATGAACACGCTCATCAATAGCGTGGTTCCCCAGCCGGGGGCTACCTTGCCGTATTCCGAGTTAAGGGGTTTGAGTATATCTCCTAACCAAGTCCGTTGTGCCATAAGTCACCTGAAATGAATCTCTACAGAAAAGTTTGACATATTTCTACCGCTAATTGCGATCGCAATTTCTCAGAAATGCCACCGGGGGACTCGCAAAACGGGGAGTGGGGGCTGGCTGCCATACCGTACAGCGCCTAAAATCACGAGACTTTCAGACGGATTGTTATTTTTTGTAATATTATAGAGTGGAGCACTCATAATCGATCAAAAATATGGAACCTGCAGCAGTTCTTGGCATTTCACTGGGCGTGTGTCTGGTGGCTATCACCGGTTTCTCGATCTACACGGCTTTCGGCCCTCCCGCTAAGGAATTGAGAGATCCTTTTGAAGAACACGAAGACTAAAGAAGAAGGAAGGCACAACACGGATTCGGACACGGATACACGGATGAATTTAAGTGTGTTTCCAGATATCTCCTATTCTCGGTCTCTCCCTCTCTCCCTGGTAGATATTCTTCTAGGGGCGGGAAGGGAGTGATGCTGTGAGGCGATCGCCTGTCGTCGTCTACTCGTCAATGGTATATTTTTCATAAATACAGTAAATCTCTATTCCATTTAAGCTAAAAATTATTAGGTTTCAGGGCAAAGCATAATGGGCAATACCTTTGGGCATTTATTTCGGATATCGACATTTGGGGAATCTCACGGCGGCGGTGTGGGAGTAGTAATTGACGGTTGCCCGCCCCTGGTGTCGATCGACGCATCGTTCATTCAAGCCGAACTCGATCGCCGCCGCCCTGGTCAAAGCAAAATTACTACGCCCCGCAAAGAAGCAGATACCTGCGAAATTCTGTCGGGGGTGTTTGAAGGCAAAACTTTGGGAACGCCGATCGCAATTTTAGTCCGCAATCAAGACACTCGCCCCCAAGATTACGGCGAAATGGCGACAACTTACCGCCCTTCTCACGCTGATGCTACCTACGATGCTAAGTACGGAATTCGTAACTGGCAAGGCGGAGGTCGCAGTTCGGCGAGAGAGACAATAGGTAGAGTAGCAGCAGGGGCGATCGCCAAAAAAATTCTCCAACAAGCAGCAGGAGTAGAAATAGTCGGCTACGTCAAACGCATCAAAGACTTAGAATGTGTCGCCGACCCGGACACTGTTACCTTAGAACAAGTAGAAAGCAACATCGTTCGCTGTCCCGATGCCGAATGTGCCGAAAGAATGATTGAACTGATCGAAAAAGTTCGCGACAGCGGAGATTCGATCGGCGGTGTAGTCGAATGCGTCGCCCGCAATGTACCAAAAGGGCTGGGAATGCCCGTATTCGATAAACTCGAAGCCGACTTGGCCAAAGCCATCATGTCCTTGCCCGCCAGCAAAGGCTTTGAAATAGGTTCCGGGTTTGCCGGGACTCTGCTCAAGGGCAGCGAACATAATGATGAATACTATACTGATGATAAGGGTGTAATTCGTACAGTGACGAATCGCTCTGGCGGAATTCAGGGTGGCATTGCTAACGGCGAAAATATAATTTTGCGGGCGGCATTCAAGCCGACTGCGACAATTCGCCAGCAGCAGCGCACCGTTACCCGAGAAGGCGAAGAAACGCTGCTGGCTGCCAAGGGACGGCATGACCCTTGTGTTTTGCCAAGAGCTGTGCCAATGGTGGAAGCAATGGTAGCTTTAGTGTTGTGCGACCATCTGCTGCGCCATCACGGACAATGTGGAACCTTAAAGCCTGAATTTTAAAATGGAAATCAGCTTGTCCTCAGTAGCGGCAAATCCCCTTGATTGCCCTCAACCCTCCGAATCAATAAAAGGTATAGATGATTTTGTAGTACAGTTTTGGGGCGTGCGGGGCAGTGTTCCGACACCCGGACAGGAAACTGTTCGCTACGGCGGCAATACTTCTTGTTTGGAAATGCGAGTCGCTGGCAAACGCTTGATTTTTGACGGCGGAACAGGCTTGCGGATGCTGGGAGACCAGTTGGTGCAAGAAATGCCTGTGCAAGCTTATATGTTTTTTACTCACTATCACTGGGATCACATTCAAGGTTTCCCGCTGTTCGCCCCAGCTTTCATCCGCGGCAATAGCTTTGATATTTACGGCGCGACTCCGCCGGATGGAGATTGCATGAAAAGGCACTTCGTTGAACGGGTGCTCCACTCGAATTCGCCGGTGCCGCTGATGGGTTTGCAGGCAGATTTGAATTTCTACGAACTCAATCACAACCAGACGATGATGCTGGACGATATTGAGATTAGGACGGGTTCTCTGAATCACCCGAATACTGCTATGGGATATCGGGTGACTTGGCAGGGACGATCTGTGGTTTATTGTTCGGATACTGAGCATTTTCCCGATCGACTAGATGAGAATGTCTACAATTTAGCCCTCGACGCTGATGTGCTGATTTACGATGCGATGTACACAGACGAGGAATATCACAACCCCAAGTCTCCGAAGGTGGGTTGGGGACACTCGACTTGGCAGGAAGCGGTGAGAATGGCTAAGGAGGCGCGGGTGAAACGAGTGGTGATTTTTCACCACGATCCGGCTCACACAGACGATTTTCTCGATCGCATCGCCGAAGATGTGCAAATTGCTTTTCCGAAGGCTGTCATGGCCCGCGAGGGTCTGATTTTGCCGATCGGCTTCTGAAAAGTCGCCCTTGCCAGAGCGATCGAACCATCAACCGATCGAACCATAATTGTTATGTGAATATGTGGATCTGGGGCGAAACCAGCTCCACAATTTTTTTGAATACGCAGCAAACTCTTAAGTGCATGGTATAATTCTTGCTTGTTAAGTTTTTAGGCAGATTATTTAAGGTTTTTTTTATTCTTCAACCGCGTCCGCAAGACGCCAAGACGTAAGATAATTGGAGGATTGCCAAGGGTGAAAAGGAGACAGTTTTGAATGTCAACAAACACGGGGAGGCGAGGCTCTCGCACGCCTGAGTGCTAGTCTGAGGCCAGTAGACTTCCAGAAGCCTTGTTACAGATTAATTATTAAGGACAAAAACTGAAGTTATAGCTCGGATCAAATAAAAGCGCGATCGGTTTTTTGGGCTCATGAATATTGACAACTCTCAAAAGCTAATAGCTTTTAGGTACAAACTGAGAAAATTTTCAGCAGTCAATTTGACTAACCAGAAAGAAACGATCGCTCTGGCGTTTGGCAGTAGCTGCGGCAAGCGAATGTTATGACTTGACTATCAAAATGGGAAATTTACGTTTTAGATCTTCAGCACATCAATACAGATGGATTGCCCTAGGCAGTTTTGCTGTAATTATGGGTATTTCAGGCGCCCTGGCCTACCGCCTCGCCCCGCCCCCCGGATTCATGGCTCAAGGCACTCTCAGTTCTAATAATCCGCCAGTCAAATTTTCGACCACGGGCACGACAATTCTCAAGCAGGGAGAGCAACTCACCCCGGAGGTTCTCCTAGCAGATAATGTTGTCAAAGCAGTGGCAGATGCAGTTAAGCTGTCGCCCCAGCAAGTTCGACAAAATGCTATTGTCAAAATTTCTAAGCCGGAACAACCCCTAGAAATTGTGGTTGGGTATCGCTCGCTAGATCAGGAGCAAGCAATCAAAACGGCGGATATGTTGATGAAGGGCATGGTTGAAAAAAGCCGCCTGATTAACAGATATCGGTGGCAATCAGTCAATCAGTCACTCAACCAACGCTTGGCACAAGTCACTCAAGACCTGAAACAAGCTCAGCAAAAACTCGACCAATACGAAAGAGAGCGCGCTCGTCTGTTGCAGCAAATGAAGCTTCAGCAAGACTTTTACAACAAAACTCAGCTTGCAATGGCGGATACGCAAGCGTCGGAAAAAGAAATGGTTAGCAGTTTGGCCGCCGCTACAGTGCCGCAAATTGTGGCGACGCCTACGAGCGATCCGACAGTGCCTCTGATTTTGGGAATTGGCTTGCTGCTAGCAATTTTGGTCAGCCGCGGTTTGATTCCTTCTGTGGCGGATTGGAGGTACAAAGCAGCTTTTCAGCGAGAAGAGAGCGAAAGGCTCCAAAGTGCTTTGTACCGATTGATCAAAGAAGGCCGGGGCGAAATCACTCTGGTGCGGTTTGCGATGGAAACGCGGCTGTCGCCGGATGTCGCTCAGCGTTTTTTGAACCAACAAGCTGAAGTTTTTAATGCCAATTGCGAAATTAAAGACGACGGCAGCATCTTGTATCACTTCCACATTTAAAGGGCTGGGGGCGATCGCGCTTCCCAGAAAAATTTAGCCGATCGAGTCATCACTGCTCGATCGGCTTGTTTTTTTCTTAATCTGATATCTTGCACCATTGTCAGCAACAGGCTTTTCGGCCTGTTCCACAAAATATAAATTTTCTTGTGGAACAGGCCGAAAAGCCTGTTCATAAAAGACTAATGGAGAATGGTGCAACATCTCAGTTAATAGGACTTATATCAGGTTCGGTCGATCGACTATCCCCCTCTAGGTAGGCGCGGGTTTACCGGATCTATAACTTATACTACTACTACAGATTTTGGTGAACCCGCCGACGCGAGCTGGCGTTGCGGTGATTTTACGTGACATAATATTAGGCTCAACCCGGTTTCTTAGGTTGTAGGATGCCCCGGAGCTAAAAATTGCTCGATCGACAGAGGTGTTGAATAACGTAGAACACCCGAAGATTGTGCCAGTGCGTCCCAGACTGGCTAAAAAATATTTTTTTTGTGTTCCGCTTGCTTTTTTCTTAAATATATGTACACTTATAAAAAATAAGTAAATCTACGGTTGCTTTTTACCGGACTTACCGGATTAAGGGTACTTTATCCTTAAATATTTCTTAAGGTAGAGCTCAACTCAGTAGAAATGCTGTAGTATAGAACAATAAGCGATTCAGGGATGTTATGTAGTTTCACATCAGAAACTCGATCGGGCAAAAGCCTAGAATCAAACTCCCCGACTGAAAGGGTACATTTTCATATTGAACTTTTGTAATCACCTAGAGGCTAAATCATGATTTTTGGAATAATTGGTTCAACTTTCCTAGCTTACTTTTTGCTAATGTCGGTAGCTAATTACGGCGACACTGGAATGTAGATTAGTTAAGGCACTTATGCACGGAGACATAAGGCAGCAAGCAAAAAAAGCTGTTTGACAACTTCTTGACAAGTTCGATTAAGTCTCAGCTTCAGCCAACTCTGTCGTGTCACAGTAGTGTCCGATCAAACAAAAAAATGGATGAAGGAGTCGTTAAGTACCGTTGTGATTGGGAAGAGGCAGGCCCTGTAGCTGCCACCAACATAACAGATTTGATGGACTGGCGCGATCGGCTCCACTCTTGGGGATTAATTGGCGTCTACGAAAATGGCATAGGGTTTGGCAACGTCAGTGTCAGACTCGGTAATTCTTGCCAATTCGTGATTTCGGGAACCCAGACTGCACACTTGAGGAATCTGGGGCCAGAATCATACTGTACTGTTACCGAATTTAACTTAGAACAAAATTACCTTGGCTGCCGGGGGCCCGTACAAGCTTCGTCGGAGTCCCTAACTCACGCGGCCCTGTACCTTCAGAGAGAGGAGGTGGGCGGGATAATTCATGTCCACAATCCTAAGCTATGGCAGCAACTGCTGTTTAAGATTCCTACTACTAGAAAAGAAATACCTTACGGCACTCCCCAGATGGCCTTAGAAATGTTTAGACTTTTTGAGGAGGAGAATTTGGCCGATCGCAAAATTCTGGCGATGGCCGGTCACGAGGACGGCATTATCTGTTTTGGCGGCACCGTGGACGAAGCTGGCAAAGTGCTTTCGGCTGCGATTAATGAGATTGGAGTTGAGCGTTGATCTCTCGAACGGTTGATCCATCGCCTCGGTTGTGGTAAAGATCGAGCATCAAACTCTCGCAACCAGCTCAAAAATTGCCAAGTGCCTCTTGCCTCTGTGGTAATGGAAAGATATTCTAAATAGCAGATATATACTAGATTTAATCGTAAAAGCTGAGAGTCATTGTCAGTAACCCAGCCCTAAAGGGACTGAGCTTGGTCGCGACTGATTGAGCAAGCTGTACTGACCAGCCTAAGACTTTAGAGGTCTACGTTATTTGGGTCACGACACCGGAGAATGCGACGCTAGTTTTCCGCTCTGTCGCTTGTAGTTAAACAGCCTTAAGGTCACTGAGGCAGTGCTGCAAGCTTAACAAGCTCTTATAACATTGGCGAAGCGAACATTACCCCGAAAGGGAGCCGGAGATAACCATATCTCCACAGAGGGGTAATTATACCCCTCTACCCCTCGCCGGAGGGGAAAGCGGATTCAAGGCTGTGGTCACGCTCGCCCTTCGGCTTCGCTCAGGATAAACTCCGTCGAATGTATTGAAACCGCCCGTGTCGTTTACCTCTCAGGGCTAAAGCCTCTGAGTTTCCCACTTACCGAGCATTCTTATGAATCAAACTAAACTTGTAAGCTCAAAAGAACTGCAATCAGAGGTATCTCGTCTCACCGAAGAGCTGCAAATGCGCGACCAATTGGTGCAGCAGTTGTCTCAAGAACTTTTCCGGCTGGTGAAGGGCAATTCTAATTTTGTGCCGGCGCCGGAAGTTTCCGATCGCCACCAAGCTCAAATGCAGGCAATGCGGGAACAACTCCAAGCTGTTGAAGAACAGGTGGGTTTTTATCAGGAACAAATCGCCGAACGGGATGCTGAGGTTTACCAACTGCGGCAGTCGGTGCAAGAATTGACGGATCGCTCTCGGATGCTAGAACAGGTAGTGCAGGAATTGCCGGGGGTTTACCGCCAGAAGTTTGCCGAGCGGCTCGATCCGATTAAGGAAAAGTTGGATCAATTGCAAAAGGAAAACCGTCAGTTGCACACTGAGTTGCAAAGCGTAACTTACCGTCTCGCGGTGCGGAGCCGCAAGGCTAAGGGCCTGGATCTGCCGAGCGTCGATGAAACGGACGATCGGGGAATTCAAATGCCGAGCTTTGGCAATGTCTAAGGTTTTGATTGTGGCGGGTGGTGAGAAAGATTCGGCCGCAAGTCTCTCCGCGGCGATCGCTCAATCTGATCCTTTAACTGAAGTCAATATCTGTGGGGTTTCTGAACTCGATTCTGGCGCGATCGCTCCGGGTGGGGCGATCGTTTGTCCTTTGACGCTGGATGTGCCAGAAAATCTGGTTTTTCCTGCTCAAGATGTGTTTCGATTTTGTAGCAATGTTTCCGCAGCGCGCGATCGAGTGTCCCAGGAGTTGCTTTTTCCCGTCGGCGGTGGCAATTTTTGGCTGCCTGTGGTGTTGACGGCAAAGGGCCCACTGTATGCTGAGGCGATCGGTGGGGAACCTTCTAAGCAGTCTGGCGAGTTGAGTTACTCTCAACCGGTGCATTTGTCGGATGTTTGGCGACAGCAGTTGTATGAGTTGGCTTACCGCTTGCTGAATCTTTTAAATGCGCCGCCAGCGACTTATTTGATGCAGTTCGGGTTTGTAGGGGAAAGGATTTGTTTCGATCGACTTTTGCCTTTTCCTGCTGCACCTGCGATCGCTTCTGTCGGCGTTCAAGTGCCGGATTTATTTCTTTGTCATTGGTATTGCTTGACAAATAAACCTATTTATGATATTGAGATTCACTCTGCGGTTGCTTGAAGTCTCTGGGAAACTTGAGATTTAAACTCGGTATCTCATTTTAATCAAGCAACTAAAGCCGGAGTTTCAGTGGAGATAACTTGCTCGAAACTGTCGAAGATTTCAAAGAGTTGGTCGAGTTGAGTAATTTCAAAAATTAGCTTGACTGTCGCTGAGAGGTTGCAGATGACGAGGCGGCATCCCCGGTGGCGGGCGGCGTTGAGTCCGCCGACTAAGGCGCAGATCCCGGAACTGTCGATGAAATCTACGGCAGCCATGTCTATTACCCAGAGTTTGTGGCGATCGGGCACAATCTCGGCTAGCTGTTGCTGGAGGAGGCTGCCGGCTTGGGAGTCGAGGCAGTTGTGAGGTTGAAGGACGATGGGTGGGTTGAAGTTGGGAGATTCCATAGCAGTTATCCTAGGATCGTAAAGTATGAATAAGTTTGTTTAGTTGCTGACTCTCTTAAGAGACTCAGGGGATTTCAGCGTATGTTTTAGGATTGGCGATCGCCCTTGTGGGAATCGGTGGGGAGAGCCGTTGTGATAAATTTAGGAGGAAAACTGGCTGGCGATCGCGCGGAACGCAACTGCAACAATTCTCTATTCATCTAGTATGCCTGAAAGCCTAATTTTTAGTTGGGCCAGCGATCGCGACAACAGTGTGTTTTTCATCACAGCGAAAGATTGCACTATTGGCTGAATCGAGCCAATATATAAATGTATTGAGCTTTGCAAAAGTTTACGAAGGCAGTATCGAATGTCTTTTGAGTTTTTATCGTTAGAGACTATTCAGCAGTTTGCGCGTGATTACGGCTACTGGGCAGTATTTCTGGGAATTTTGCTGGAAAATCTGGGAGTTCCTCTTCCAGGCGAGACTATTACGATTGCTGGCGGGTTTTTAGCTGGCAGTGGGGAACTGAATTACTGGTATGTACTCGGCAGTGCGATCGCTGGTGCTACATTGGGCGGGAATTTTGGTTATGCGATCGGCAGGTACGGCGGCTGGCCGCTGCTGCTGAAGCTGGGACAATTTTTCCGCTTTCGAGAAGAACAACTGTTTGACTTAAAAGAACAGTTTAGCAAAAATGCAGCTAAAGCCGTATTTTTGGGCCGTTTCATCGCACTGCTGCGAATTTTTGCTAGCCCCCTAGCAGGTATTGCAGAAATGCCTTTTTGGAAATTTTCGCTGTTCAATGTTCTGGGTGCTGCAAGCTGGGCATCTGTAATGGTAAGTTTATCCTACTTCTTGGGACAAGTTGTGTCTTTAGAAAAATTGGTAGCTTGGGCTGCTCAATTTGCGGTATTTGCTTTGCTGTTAGCAGTTGCTTGGATTGCAATTCCTATTTGGTTGGAGGCGCGGACTTTGGACAAGACTAAGTAGGGTTGCAATCCGTTACCCAAAAAACTCAAGATTCTTGTGGAACGGGCCGGAGAGCCCGTTCTTTATAATATTTGAACATACGAGCTTAAACTTACATTTTGTGCCAAGATTAGCCACGGGCTAGAAGCCCGTTCCACACACAATAAACTTTGTTGTAAAAAAAAACTAAACCATACATTTATAATAGGTAGAAATCATGGGATACACTACAATATTTGACGGAATATTTCATTTAAATAAACGGTTATTAGACAGCGAAGCTATTTACTTATTAGAGTTTTCTCGCACTCGACGGATGAAGAGAAATCCGGCGATTTTGCAAAGTATTCCCGATCCGGCGAGAACAGCGGTGGGTTTGCCTGTGGGCGAAGAAGGCTGCTATTTTGTCAATGAAAAATGGGATGAAGACTCCGAAGTTTCTGTTGTTAATTACAACCGCCCGCCGAAGACTCAGCCCGGATTGTGGTGTAAGTGGATTCCTACTGCTGACGGCGGGGGGATTAAATGGAGCGGCGTAGAAAAGTTTTATGATTATGTCGAATGGTTGCAGTATCTGATCGACAATTTTCTTAAACCTTGGGGTTATGTTTTAAATGGCGAAGTGAATTGGCAGGGGGAAAGAGAAGAAGATGTGGGTATGATTTGGGTTGAGAATAATGTGATTATTTCGCCCGAGGGTGCAGAGGAATTGTTGAGGTATGCGGTGTCACCGGTATCGGTGCCAAAGTTTGTTTGGGATTGTTTCAAGACGATGGAAGCGACGGGATTTTCTTTGAGGGATTGGAAGGAGGTAATTGATAAAGCTGTGGAGTTGGGACACGGGGAAGCTGCACTGTGGATCAAGCCTAATTTTGACAAGTATTTTGATGGTATGGAGCGGGGTTTTGAGTTTGAAGGAGAGGTAATGGAAACACAAGATGAGGATTTGTGAGCTGTAGTTTCGATTCATGGAGGCTCAGAAACCGGGTTTTTTACGAAATACTTCGTTAGATCATCGCAGATTCGGGAAAAAAACCCGGTTATGAAGGTCGGAGTAGTTAATCCGTAGGGTGCGTCGCTGCGAGATTTTCGATATAACTTGCAGATTCTAGATAGCGACGCACCTTACTTGCCATCAGATTATAGGTACTACATACACAGGTCATATGCTATATCATTGTAAGTACGATCGTCCGAGGATGTACTATGACAACATCAATAGAAATTCGCGCCGAAGTAGTTGAAGACAAAGTTGAGGACAAAGTACAGATTTATTACTCTCCAGAAGAGTATTTAATGCTGGAAGAGGGGGCAAAATTTAGAAGTGAATATCAGGATGGCAGGATAATCCCTATGACAGGCGGAACACCGAATCACAATCAAATAGCTGGCAATTTTTATGGGACATTAAATTTTGCTACCAAAGGACAACCGTACCGAGTATTTATCAACGATTTGCGTTTGTGGATACCGTCGAAGCGGGTTTATACTTATCCTGATGTGATGTTGGTGGCGGGTAAGTTGGAGTTTGCTGAGGGTAGGAAAGATACGATTACTAATGCGGTGATGGTGGCTGAGGTTTTATCCGAATCGACGGCGGATTATGACAGGGGCGGGAAGTTTAAACTTTTTCGCACGATTCCTACTTTTCGAGAGTATGTTTTGATAGATCAATACGAGATGCACGTCGAACATTTTTGTAAGACCGATGATAATAAGTGGGTTTTGTCTGAGTATGATGGTGCTGATTCGGTGTTGAGATTGAGTTGCGTGGAGTTTGAGATGCGGTTAGGTGATATTTACGATCGTGTGGATTTTGAATCTGAGTCTGAAGAGTGAGCGATCGCCCTCGAACAATTTGATTAAGTAATATTATGTTCGACCAATTTACCCTAGTTCTTGTAGGGGCGGGTTCACCAACAATACCTGCCAATAATTAACAATCTCAAAAACCCGCCCCGGCCGAGATATCGCGAGAGTTCGACAGGACATAAGGATCGAATTAAGCGAGTAGATTCACGTAGAATCCCAGAAGCATTATGAAATCTGAAAAGTCGGCTATTAGCTATAATATCGGTCAAAAATGGGCTGTGACTCTTTGCTGCGAAGCAGAAAAAAAAATGGAATTGAGAGTTGCAAAAATCGTTGGGTATTTAGACAAAAATTATCTCTTAAAGCAATGGGCAATATCTGATATTGAAGCTACGGGCAGTTACGGCAATTGCTTGACTACGCGGTGTAATAATCAGGAAATATTTCAAGTATCTACTTCTGATTTGTTGGAGGTAATGAGGGAAGAAGGTCAAGTTATTGAATTAAATGCTAGTTTGATAAAAGATGACGAAGAAGTGTTTAAAATATTGAGTCGAGATGGGGTTTCAATTGATTTACTTGGCAGCGGGGAGATGATGCCGCTGACGGTTTTGGGGAAGTATGTTTATGTTGACAAATAACTGTTTATGTGGTACAGGACGTGGGAGCGATCGCACTTCAAAAAGCTCGATCGCTATAATTGACAGAATGCTGCGAACAAGGGAGGAGAAGAAGTGCGATCGTAATTATTTGGCGCGTTTGCTGAAAGGCGATCGCTTACTAAAACCCAAACACTTTAGTAATCAATGGCAGTAGATTATTACAGAATTCTAGGAATTGTGTGGCTTGTGGTACACTTTTTATAATTCGTCCGAGCATCCTATTTGCTGTTTTGGCTTTATTCTTCATTTCTGGATCATTAGGATTTTGAGCAGCATCAGCTAACTCTTTTACTTGTTCTAAAGCATCCTGTTTGTCGTCATCAATCAAGTTTGGATCGGCTTCAATTGCTGCTTGGAGTTGGGTAAGTAACTCTTTGATTCCGGGTTTATCGGCTTCAGAGGATGAAGGTAACTCGTTGATAATGTTTGATACATTTCCCGTAGAATTTCCTCCTATGAAGTTGCCTCCAACACTGCCACCAACATAATTTTTCGATTGTTCTTCCATGATTTTTTCCTAGTTTAATTGACGATCGATCTTGAATGTAATTCAAATGTGGTTCAATAGAACAGCACCTTTATATCTTATTTATTACATCTCCCATAGCATTACGTCCTATGAAATTACCTCCAATACCTCCTTCTATTTTGATCGAGTTATCGTTTGAATAGACTACATAACGACCTTCTTCATGGCTTTCCATGAAATCATATAAGACTGAAACTACTCCTTTTAACCCTCGCATATCACTGGTAACAAATATTGGCAATGGAGAACCTGAATTTAGGTATAATTTAAGACCGTATGTTAGTGGCCAAAACGTATTATAAAGAAATGCGAGAAATGTGACAAATATCATAGCGAATCCTGCACTTTTTTCTCCACGATCATCAGTATAAAAAACAAATAGAAAAAAGCCAACTATAAAGAATAACCCAATCAATGGCACTGGCACTTTAAAGGTCCGAACAGGGCATACGCCAAAACCTGTGACGTTACGAAACTGATAGACATCTGAACCAAATTTAACTGTATTTTTGGTGATTTCTATGGTGGCATTCTTGATCTGTCTGTCAATATTTTGTGATGTGTTATTTCCACTCATCATTATTTTTTGCAACAATTTAAACATTAACCTGCTTCCTCCATAAATGAAATCCTTGGGACTACCACTTAATGCTATTGCCATTGACAATACTCCGGACAGTTTTCCAATATGATGAGATCGCCAGCCCGCTAGCTGAGTGCGCTCCTCTTCAGGGGCTGCCCTAACGACGTATTTACGTCATCCTAGCTGTATTGCGATCGGTAATCAATCTTGTTATTCCCGCTCGCCCGCAACGAAATTTCGAGGTTTTGAGGTTTTTCTTCACCACCTTGACGTGGGCTAGAGGGCGATCGCGATCCCACACAAGTGAAAAAAGTGAGTACGACCTGAACCCAAAATAAACAGAAAAATACGAAAAACTTCAGTGAATCTACAGCGAAATCTGACAATAGAAGTTAACCTCAGCGGTGCTAATCTCAGCGGAGCAAACTTAAGTGGAGCTAGATTATTCGCAAACTTAAATGAAGCTGATTATGTTCAAACCGATTTAGATAAAATAATAAATGCTGATAGTGAAACTGAATTATCGGGATCAGAAAACGAAATTGACTGGAACGGTTTTTGCTTTCACTCCGACGCACAAGTGAAAATTGCCGAAATACTCGATCGCACTTCCACTCTCTTCATCCCCAACTCCCAACTGCGACTGACAACACCCGCCTGCAGACAAAACCAACAAGCTGACTTTCTGATCTTCCACCAAAACAAGCTAGGGATACTGAAAATTGACAGTGGATCATCCCATCCAAACGCAACAGAAGATGAAATGTGCCAGCTTTTCATAGATTCTGGCATCAGTCTTGTCAAACATTACGATCCTACCCGATGCAGCGAAGAACCGGATCTAGTTGTGCAGGAGTTTTTGGAAAATTTGAGTCAGGTACAAGCCTAATCAGGTGTTTTTTATTTAAACTGTGATACAAACATTACCTTGGCTTTTGATATTTTCTCACTTCAACAATTAACAATCCTTCATTTTATAGTCGATGTAATAAATAGTATAGCTGTTCAATTAATTTAAACCTTCTGGGTAAAATTTTACACTAATTCACGGAATTAGTTTTGAATTATACCGTATTTAAAGGCACAACAGCTTATTTCACTTTCATTTAAATTTGTAGCAACGAGTCATCTGTTGTGAATTCCTTTTTCTCTTTCTTCCTCTGTGTCCTCTGCGTCCTCTGCGGTTACTTTCATAATTATAAATTTAACCGCAGATATACACAGATGAAGGCAGGTTGAGATTGTCTGTTAACGCATAAAACAAAGCCAAGCAATCTTCACCCCCTGCGATTGCTTCTTACTAATTATCCACGATCAATTCTCCTTTCCCCTCAATCACTTCCCCGATCGCCCAAGCACCAATTCCCTGAGACTCAAACCATTTAACAGCCTGTTCTACTTCCCTCGAATCGAGCAACAGCACAAACCCAATCCCCATATTAAAAGTATTGAACATATCTGCTGGGGCAACTTCGCCCGCTTCAGCAATCCACTGGAAAATGGGCAAATTTGGCCAGCTATTGCTGTCAATTTTCACAGATTGATTAACTCCCAAACAGCGGGGCAAATTTTCCGGCAAACCGCCGCCCGTAATGTGAGCCATGCCGTGAATTTCTAGACCGCTCTTAATTGCTTCGAGGACTGGTTTAACATAAATTGTAGTCGGAGTTAACAGCACTTCTCCTAAACTTTTGCCACCTAACTTTTCGGGTTGGGAATGCCAATCAAAACCCAGATCGCCCGCAATTTTTCTCACCAAACTAAAACCGTTGCTGTGCACGCCCGAACTTGCCAGCCCCACAGCCACATCTCCCACCTGCACCCGCGAACCGTCCAACAATTTGCTCTTTTCGACAATTCCCACACAAAAACCGGCCAAATCGTACTCACCCGCTTGGTAAAAACCGGGCATTTCTGCCGTTTCTCCTCCGAGTAAAGCACAGCCCGCTTGCTTGCAACCGTCAGCAATGCCGGCCACCACCGCAGCTAATTGTTCGGGATTTAACTTTCCCGTGGCTAAATAATCGAGAAAAAAGAGGGGTTCGGCCCCGGATGTCAGCACGTCGTTGACGCACATCGCCACCAAGTCGATACCTACCGTGTCGTGCCGATCGAGATTGTGGGCCAATTTTAACTTAGTCCCAACGCCGTCAGTACCCGAAACCATAATCGGCTCTTTTAAGCCCTCCGGGACGCTGAAAAACCCGCTAAACCCGCCGAATCCGCCCAAAACTCCCGATCGGTGCGTGCTCTTAACCATACTCCCGATGCGCGAGACAAAAGCTCTGCCCGCCTCAACATCCACACCTGCTTCTCGATAATCCATAAGTCCGCCAAATCGATTTCTTCTAATTTTTAGTTTATTCCCATAACAGTTGACAAACAGCTTTTTTAAGACTAGCCATTCGGCAGCCCACAAAATACACTAAAGTTTTGTAAAGTTTTGTAAAGTTTTCCGTAATGGCTGAAACGGCTGTAAGCCTTGGAACTAAAGGATTTTATGATAGAGGGTTTTGAGAAGATTTGATGAAGATTTGGTGAAAATCGCGATCCCAGCGATCCCCAAGCACAAAAGTTTGTGGTAGTCTGTTGCAGTTCGTGAACAAAACACAAATTGCGAATCGAGTATGAGTTGTCAAGTGTCAGGGAAGTTTCCGCCAATTTTTTTGGGGCGGAAGCATTAAAGCAAAAACGCACCCGGATACTTTGCTTTGACTCACGGGGGAATGGCGAAGGGCAAGAGAGAAATCCTTGACGCCCGCCGCCAAATGGCCAATCCTCCAATCTCGGTTGGCAATGGCTATTCACAAAAATGGACGTATGAAGGAAAAATTTGTTGGTGGTCTACTCGCTGTCCTGTTAGTTCCTATGGTAGGAACGGCATCCTCTTGTCACGCACAAGCCACAGGTGCCGACAACCAAAACTCTCAGGTTTCCGAGCAAGTAATTGCCACCCAACCGTCCCGGCAGTTAAACGCTACTCGGGTCGAAGCGCAAAAAGTCGGACAGTATCAGTATCAAGCAAGAGCTGAAATTGCCCGAGACTCGATCGCCAAAATTCAGCCCCACGACTTAGGCGGGCGACAAGCAGCGACAGTCTACGTGCGAAACATTCCAGTCATCACCTTTCTGAACGCCAATCCGGAAACAAACACCCCTTTGGGAGAAACTGGCAACAGCCAAGTCGGTGCTAGCAGTCCGTCAAAAGTAGCGGGCGCAAGAGAAAATCCCAAAGTCGGAAACATTGCCAGCAACTCTAGCAACCAAGAACCCGATCCAGTTTGGCGGGCATCAAGCTTAGCAGCAAGACTCAATCAGCTAGCCCGCAACAACATCGATCCCAACAGCATTACCGTTAAGTGGGAAAAAGGCGATCGCTACATTATCCAGGCAAACGGCGAGGACTTGGTAAAGATCAACGCCGAAACCATCCTCCCCGACACCACCAGCAACTTTAGCCGAGACGCCCTGCAAGCAACCAATCGCCTCCGGCGACTTCTGGGCAACGCCCCACCCCTGGAAGAAGTCGCAGGCAAACCCCAACCAGAACGCTCCGTGCTGTCTCTGGGCCCAGTTCAAGTGCGGCTTAGCGGCTGGGCTTCCTGGTACGGCCCGGGATTTGACGGCAACCTCAGCGCCAGCGGCGAACGTTTCAACCAAAATGATATGACCGCAGCCCACCCAAATTTGCCTTTTGGAACGAGAGTCATGGTGAGAAATCTCGACAACGGCCGCACTGTAGTCGTCCGCATTAATGACCGCGGCCCCTATGTGGGCGATCGGCTCATTGACTTGTCCGCCGGCGCCGCCAACGTGCTAGGAATGATCAGCAGTGGCGTAGCCAGAGTGGAAATCGAAGTGATCGAACCGCCGCAGCAAACAACTGGTGGACGCTGAACGGTAGTCTAAGGCAGAATACAAAACTTATCCGCAGTGTAGAAGGCAGAAAGTAGAATAAAACTGACATCTTGTACCATTGTCAACAACGGGCAAGATGCCCGTTCCACAAAGAATGAGTTTTCTTGTGGAACAGGCATCTTGCCTGTTCCTAAACAAGTAATTGAGAAGGGTGCAAGATGTGAGATAAAACTGACATCTTGCACTATTCTTTGTGGAACAGGCCGAAAAGCCTGTTCTTGACGGTGGTGCCAGATGTCAACTCGAACAAATTCTGACAAATAAACTCTGCATTCTGCCGAATGCCTTCAGGAGATTCTACCGGTGCGCCTGTTTACTACCATTGCAGCACTTCGCTGCTACTTAAATTTACAAAAGTCTGCTGCACCTCATTTGACAGTCGGTTTAGTGCCGACGATGGGAGCTTTGCACGCAGGGCATCTGAGCTTGATCCAGCGGGCAAGGCAAGAAAATGCGATCGCCCTGGTCAGCATTTTTGTCAACCCGCTGCAATTTGGGCCGACAGAAGATTTTCAAGATTATCCTCGGAATTTCGAGCAAGACCGGCTGTTGTGCGAACAAGCAGGGATTGATGCCATATTTGCTCCCTCAGCAACGGAAATGTTCGGCCATCAAGCAGTCGATTCCCTACGGGATAGCTTCGCTTCACACACAGAAACAGAGAAAACCGCCCAAAAACAGATAGAGATTCACCTTTCATCCTTAACTCAAGTAGTGCCGCCACCGGCGATGACATCTGTTTTGTGCGGCAAAGCAAGGCCCGGTCATTTTCAAGGCGTCGCGGCAATTGTTACTAAACTTTTGAGTTTGGTGCAGCCGACAAAAGCTTATTTCGGTCAAAAAGACGCCCAGCAGCTAGCAATTATTCGGAAGCTGGTCTTTGATTTTAACTTGCCTGTAGAGATTGTCGCTTGTCCGATCGTCCGCGAAGAGTCGGGACTGGCAATGAGTTCTCGCAATCAGTATTTAACAGCAGAGCAAAAACAGCAAGCCTCCGTACTCTACCGCGCCCTGCAACAAGCCTCGAAAACTTTTTCTTCAGGCGACCGCACCGCAGCAGCAGCACTCGCCGCAGCCCACGCAGCAGTCGCAGGAGAGCCCGCAGTCAAGCTCGAATACGCCGAACTCGTCGATCCCCACACTTTGACGCCCTTGCAGGTTGTGGAAACAGCCGGACTTTTAGCCGTGGCCGCCAGAGTTGGCTCTACTCGTTTGATTGACAATATAATTCTCAGGAACCGCCGGCCCATTGTGGCGATCGACGGCCCGGCGGGAGCAGGCAAATCTACCGTAACTCGCCTTGCAGCAACAGCTTTAAACTTGTTTTATCTGGATACCGGCGCGATGTATCGGGCGCTGACTTGGCTGGCCTTGAAAACAGACACGCCGATTTCCGACGAATGCGCGATCGCCGAATTAATCAGTTCCAGTTATTTAGAATACAACCTCGATCCCGCATCAAAGATGTTGAAGATTAACGGCGAAGACGTAACCGAGGCAATTCGCAGTTTGGAAGTGACATCCCGCGTCTCGGAAATGGCGGCAATTCCCGCCGTGCGGCAGTTTCTGCTGGAGGAACAGCGGCGCTGCGGCACAAAAGGCGGAATTATAGCAGAAGGCCGCGATATCGGCACTAACGTGTTTCCCGATGCGGAAGTGAAGATTTTTTTGACGGCTTCGGTACAAGAGCGATCGCGCCGGCGGCTGTTAGAACTTAAAGATAGCGATCGGGCTAATATTAGCTTGGCCCAATTGGAACAAGACATCGCCTTGCGGGACGAAAAAGACAGCACCCGCGAGGTTGCACCTTTGCGTAAAGCGGCAGATGCTGTGGAAATTCAAACAGACAATCTGACTGTTGCTGAAGTTATTGATCGGATTGTCGGCTTGTACAAAGAGAGAACTGGCCCTAAAAATTAATTTTAGGAGTGGCGGGCGGGCGATCGCCCTCATATCAAATTTGGTTAAACTCACATCTTGCACTATTCTCGCTTAACAGGCTTTTCGGCCTGTTCCACAAAGACTAGATTTTCTTGTGGAACAGGCCGAAAAGCCTGTTCCTAAAAAGCTTATTGACAATAGTGCAACATCTGACGTTAAACCAACTTGCAGTGTCAGGTAGGGACGCGGGTCGAAGCCAGCCCAGTCCCTAAGAATATCGTGCCATTAATCCGATTTGAGCGCCGTCCCCCTAGCTGGGGAAAAAGTTCACCCATCCCGCGTTTTCATGGATTAGGGCATTTCTGGCACACAAATCTTAAATTTTTTTATCCGGGCGGACTTCCCCACGATCGGTTATTTCCAGTAGCATTTTTACTGACTGTCCAATTTAAGATTATCCTCTTAAGTGGATTAACTTGATATCAACATAAAATCTCAAATTAACTGTACAAGGTGTGAAGGAGAGAACGACGTGACAAAATTGAAACTGCTGTGGAGGCGGCGAAAAACTTTAATAGTTGCTTTTATGGCAGCAACAGGAAGTTTTTTGCTGGGTGTGACATGGCCGATTAACTTGCGGGCCAATCAGCCATTGCAACCGATTCAGGCGCAAGTCTTGGCCGTATCCCAGTCGCCAGAACAACCGCCGATGTCCAATATTAATAAGTTCTCCGAGGCGATCGCCCGTCGAGTTGAATTTTCCCAAAATACTCTAACCCAATTGCAAGCAATCCGATTTCAATCAGCCGTACCGGATCAGTTTCAAGGTACAACCCTTCGTCACGCGAAACTCGACTCCCAGCGCAAGGCGATCGCCCTGACATTTGACGACGGCCCCTGGCCGAAAACAACTACACAAATCCTAGATATTCTCAAGGAAAATAATATTAAGGCTACATTCTTCTGGGTAGGAAAATACCTAAAAAATTCTCCCGAAATAGGCCAACAGGTCGCAGCCGCCGGTCACGCGATCGGCAATCACACTTGGAACCATCAATACCTTCAGTATAACGAAGACGGTGCCGCTCGCGAGATCGATCGCACTTCATCCTTAATTGAGGACTTGACCGGCATCCAAACATCGATGTTCCGCCCGCCAGGAGGCATTTTAAACAATGGATTGACAGCTTATGCTCAAAAGAAAAATTATGCAGTTGTGATGTGGTCTGCTGATTCTTTTGATTGGCGCACCCTTACGGAATCTTTGATAGACAACGTGATGAGGCAGGCAAATTCGGGCGGCATTGTGCTGATGCACGACGGCGGCGGCAATCGAGCAAGAACTGTAAAAGCTTTGCCTGATATTATTGCTCGATTGAGAAATGAAGGGTACAGTTTCGTAACAGTTCCCGAGTTATTGCAGATGCAAGAACAAGACTTACAACAACAGGAAACAGCACAAAAGTAACAATTTGGAAAAGTGGGATTTTACACCATTTCCCCCTTTTTTTGTATGTCGATAGATTAATTTTTCAGAACTCTAGCGGAACGAAGAAGGAAGAAGTAGTAACTGCGGCCGATTACCAGCGACGTTCTTGACTGCTGAAATCATTGCATTTCCCTTCTTCCTTCTTCCCTCTTCCTTTTTCCTTCTTCCTGACATCCGTTACATCCGTCGAGCGAATCCGTTGCCGAACTTCCTTATTCCTTCTTCCTGACCGAAAGCATCCAGGATACAATCCCCCGGATTCATCCGTGGAGAAATAAAAAACCTGTATCCGATGAAACTTGCCGAACGTATTTATCTCGCGCAAGTCAATGCTTCAATCGAAAATCGAAAATCGAAAATCGAAAATCGATTGACCTCCGTTATTCATGCCGGACGGTATTATCATGTTCGAGGGCAAGGTAATCTTCGGGGCTAAACCCAGACGGGATGGCCATAGCGTTAGAGGCAAAATTGATACCTTAATTGTAGCCATATTACCAATTTAGGCTTGAATCTAACGGCAAATCCTGCAACTGAGAATTCACCCAATTAGCTGCCGCCCAACCAGATCGCAAAGCACCCTCTATTTGACCTTCCCCGCACAAATCCCCCGCACAAACCAGTGGCAAATTCCCATCAGCCACCAAACAAGAAACAGGCAAAGGATTTCGACAAAAAGCATAGCGCCAGCGGTGAACCTGCAACCATTCCGGCTGTTTCAGCCAAGGGATTAAATATTCAGAAGTGCGATCGAGCAATTCTTGACCGACTGTTGGCAAATCGGCCGATTCTAGATGGCGATCGGCAAAATTTGCGCTGCTGTGAACCACAAACACCGGCAGCCGCGGATCGAGCCGTTTGCTGCTATCTAAACCAACCCAAGCTAAATCAGAATTATCGGGAAAAGAAACAGATTTCCACTGCAGATTTAGATTACTTAAATCTTGCTGTTTTGCCGCAGGATAGCCAGCCATAACCGTAATGCAAGGCTCGTACTCCACAGAACGCAATTTGTCAAGAAAATCAGATTGAAAACCGATTTCCGAACTCAAAAACATTAAAGCTTGAGGTGCAGGAATTGCCACAACCACAGCCTTAGCAATCAATTCTTGAGGTATCTCTAAATTGCTGTCAGTGACTTCTAGGGAAAGACGCCACCTTTGGTTATCTGTAGTAGAAATAGCTTGTACGCGGCGGCCAAACCAAATCTCTAAATCCTGGGCCAGATACTTACCGATAGCATTCATACCCGCAGGTGCGACATAACAACAGCGAGGAATAGCAGAAAGTTTTCCCTGTCTGAATTCCCAGACAGTATCAGTCCAGAGTTTGAGGATGTGGCGATCGACCAAAACCTCAATTAACCCCTGCACCGCATCCCCCTGCGGTTCCAGATACCGCGCCCCGTGATCTGCCCTAGCACCCTGTACGCGGCGGGTAGCAACACGTCCCCCCGCCCCGCGAGATTTCTCAACAACAGCCACAGAATAACCAGCTTGACGCAACCGTTGAGCGCAACTCAGCCCCGCCATACCCGCACCAATCACCGCAACATCGAACATAATGGGACTTTCAGATACATTACTTACCGGACTTTTTCTAGGAAATAAGCCTTAAGATGATTTCTTAACTTGCAGTTAATTTGCGATAGCAACGAGCGGTGATTAAATGAGGATGAAAAACCTCCATAAAATTAGACTGAAGTTTAGTAAAAAATGTGTTCATCTCTTGCTTATCTTCTAAATGAAAAGGAAATTCTTGATTAAAACCTTTAAAGAAATACCAGTTAAGGATAATCTTCCCTGACGGAGCCAGCATTTTGTGAAAATCCATCAATTGCTGACTTGGCTTTAGTAAATGTTCCATTACATCAAAACAAATAATCGAATCGAAAACTTCCGTCGGCGATACTTCCAGACAACAGGAAATTTTCTCACTCAATCCTAACTTAGCAGCTCGGCTTTGAACAAAATTGCAATTTATGGGGTTAAGATCGCAATAGACTACTTGTTCTACTTGAGGACAAAGAGCTGCTGCAATAGCATGAGTGCCAATACCGCCGCCAAAATCTAAAACTCGACCGGCAGCCATATCTGATATTAATGTTAAAGTACCTCCTATGTAATCCTGATTGGACATATGCCAAGCTCCGAGGTCAAATAGGTAAGCTTGGCCGACTCGATCGCGATAAAACTCGCTAGCTTTTTCCCAATCAAAATCCCGATGGCCTATTTCTTTTAGGGATTGTTGACCGACAGCGAGCTCTTGTTCAATTGTTTCTAAATCTAAATTTAAAAAATCCTGTAAATGCTGCTTGAGATTGAAAGTATCTTGCCAATATCCCTGCAAAAAAGACGGTGCGACAGAAGAAGACATCATTTACTTTGTTCTAAAAAAACCAAACTCATTATAGGATTAACTGACATTTTTGAACAGAACTACACTAAATTATTTTTCTTTTCTTTATAGCGAATAAAATAGTGGGCGTTCATGGCGACGGTTTGACTCCTCAAGCTGCGGGGTTGCAGACGTACCGAGGGGTTCCGGGTTTGCTGTTGGGCATCCAAATTGTATTTTTAGGATCGGTGGGACACCAAACTTGACTGTAAAATTGAGATGCGCGTCCGCCGATCGATGTAGCTGCTGAGGTTATAGCTTCTAGCAGTCGGATCTTCTGTGCAAATCCTGCCGATCGTCCTGCGCCCGGTAGTAGAATAAGGGACAGCACGAATCCATGATTAAGACCCGATAAAAAATGCCACTGTAGGTAAATCCTAAATCCCACGGGTTGTCAACCAGCAGCAATCTAAAATCTAAAATCTAAAATCTAAAATCTAAAATCGTATACGGGAGGGCAAAATTTTGGACGAACTCAGAGCAGCACTAGAATTAACAACAGAAGAAGAATTGCAGCAACTAACAGAACTTCTGTTCAGCCGCAAGTTTAACCCTTTAGATTACGTGCAAACCCCCGCACCGATAGATGTACAAAGTCGCGATCGCGAAGCATGGCTCGACGCCGTAGAACAGCGGTTTCGCTATCTTGCAGCAGACGGGTTGACGGTACTCAGAGGGCGAACCCAACAAGTAACTTACAGACAAGCACTAATTCAAGTTTGTCGCTATCTCAAAATCCCTTATCCCAGACAGTTGTCAACCACCGACTTAGAGGCAGAAGTATTTCTGCACTTAATGGGCCGCGCGTGGAAGCGTTTACCAGCAGACGAACAGCAAGCGCTGACACTGCGCGTACAGCGAGCGATCGTTGATTCTAAACTCTCAGAACCCCTGCCAATTACTGCTGAAAAAGACCCGCTGGGTTTACTGTTCAAAGGGGGCAGCGCTTTAGCTGTTAGTTCCATCTTAAAACCAATGCTGCTCAAACTAATGGCCAATCAATTTGCGCTGCATTTTGCCACCTATCAAATGGCAAAACAAGGAGTGCTTACAGGCACTGCAACTGCAGCAACCCAGTTTCAAAATTATGTCGCAATTCAGACGGCGCGGCGCGGTATGGCTGTGAGTGCCGCTCGTTACGGTGCGACGCGCAGCGTGTTCTCGTTTCTCGGCCCGGTGATGTGGACTTGGTTTTTCGCGGATTTGGGTTGGCGATCGATTTCCACGAACTACGGCCGCATTATCCCGACCATTTTTGCCCTAGCTCAAATTCGATTAACGCGATCGGAATGCGTTTGGGAACTAGCTTAACGATGGTAGATTGTAGATTTTAGATTTGAGATTGGGAGTGTGGGTGAATATCAAAAATCGGTTGAAATTAGCGGCCAAACAGACAGCAGAAAATCTCAAGTCTCGCCTCCAAAAACATCCAGATCCCCGCCTGCAAATTCCTTGGAATTTCGCCCAATTGGGGATGCTGATTTTTCCCTTAATTCCGATTTTGGGAGCTTTAGGTTTATTCCTGGGATTGGCCGGCACTTGCAAGCAAAAGTTCCGTCAAATTAGTCGCCGCCCGTTGAATCGAGGATTCGCAATTCTGAGCGCGCTGCTAGTCATCACAGCGGTTTTTGCTAACAACCGTATCGAGGCTTTTGTAGGGTTATACAATTTCTTGCCGTTCTTTATATTGTTTGCCGTTTTCAGCAGTTTAATTCAAACTTTGCCTCAATTGCGGCAATTGTCTTGGGTGATTGTAATTAGTTCAATTCCAGTGATAATTTTAGGCCTGGGACAGCAATTTTTCGGTTGGAGCGGCATCGCTCAATTGCAGCCTGTTTTTGGCTGGGTACTCGAACCCCAAGGCAATCCCCCCGGCCGTATGGCTTCTGTATTTATGTACGCTAATATTTTAGCTTGCTATCTGACAATTGCTTTTATTTTAGCACTGGGACTGTGGATGGAAGAAGGCAGAAGGCAGAAGGCAGAAGGCAGAAGGCAGAAGGCAGAGGGAAGAAGGCAGAAGGAAATAATTAATGAATTGCAAATTACCAATTCCCAGTTACCGATTCCCAATTCCCAATTCCCAATTCCCAATTCCCAATTACCGATTCCCAGTTACCGATTCCTATTTTTAAGTTTGGCCGTGGTGGGAAATGCTGTTGCTTTGATTTTTACTAATTCTCGCAATGCCTGGGGGCTGGCAGTTTTTGCAGTTTTGGCTTTTGCATTTTATGCGGGTTATAAAAAAATATTAGCTGCGGTTTTTAGTGTGGCTAGCACAGTTTTTTTGTCTGCCTTTGGCCCCGAACCATTACGGCAGTATTTGCGAAGAATTGTCCCTGCTTTCTTTTGGGCTAGACTCACCGACGAGATGTTCCCAAATCGGCCGACAGCTACTTTGAGAACTACTCAATGGCAATTTGCTTGGTCGATGACGCAGCAGCGTCCTTGGACTGGTTGGGGATTGCGAAATTTTACGCCTCTCTATCAAGCTCAGATGCAAGAATGGCTTGGTCATCCTCACAGTTTGATACTAATGTTGACTGCGGAAACGGGAATACCGGCAACGCTTTTGTTGTTTGGTTTAGTTGGCTGGGTTTTGGCTAGGGGTGTTTTGCTGCTGGCAAATTGGCCGCATTTTCCTGGGGATATTAAGCAGGAAAAAATAGACGCAGAGGAAACTGAGAAAAATTCTATTTTACACAGCACGAATCGGGTGAATTGTCAACAGGAAAATTCAGGCGATCGCCTAATTTTTTTCAGTTATTTATTAGCCTTCGCCGCCTGTACGCTTTTTAACACTGTAGACGTGACGCTGTTTGATTTCCGACTCAATACTACAAGCTGGTTGCTGTTAGCCGCAATTTGCGGAGTCAGCCAGAGGGAATAGGGAATAGGGCATTGGGCATTGGGCATTGGGCATCGGGCATCGGGCATCGGGCATAGGTTATTGGTTATTAGAACGAACAACCAACAACCAATAACCAACTACTGACTAATGACTACTGACTAATGACTTCCTTTATTCCACTGTCACCGACTTCGCCAAATTTCGTGGCTGATCCACATCCAAACCTCGACGCGCTGCAATGTGGTAAGCCAACAATTGCAGCGGAATCACTGTTACAATCGGTGACAACAATTCATCCACCAAAGGCACGGGCAAAACGTGGTCAAAAATGTCGGCTTCCGCCACACCTTGCTTCGGCGTAACGCCAATTAAACGGGCGTCGCGGGCCTTGGCTTCCTGAGCGTTGGAAAGCACCTTTTCGTAGACGCTTCCGGGCATGGCGATCGCCACTACAGGCACTTTCGCATCCAAAAGGGCGATCGGGCCGTGTTTCATCTCTCCCGCCGGATATCCTTCGGCGTGAATGTAGCTAATTTCCTTCAGTTTCAGCGCCCCTTCCAAAGCAATCGGAAAGTTAATTCCCCGCCCCAAAAAGATAAAATCTTGGGTGTCTGTAAACTGGTGGGACAATTCCTCCACATACTGTTCTTGAATCTCCAAAAACTTCTCAATTTCTGCCGGCAACTGGCGCAAACCAGTAATAATTTCTGCCAATCTCTCAGTGCTGATTGTTTGCCGCTGGTGCGCCAAATCCAAAGCTAAGAAATAGAATGCCATCAACTGAGTGACAAAAGTTTTAGTCGCAGCAACGCCGACTTCTATACCGGCGTGGGTGTTGATTACCTGCGGCATCATGTGGGCGATCGAACTTTCGGTTCTGTTAGTAATGCCTAACATTCTCGCCCGGAATTTATCAGTAAAACCCGCGCGGCGCTGCTGTTCCATCCCCAAAGCAGCCAGCGTGTCCGCCGTTTCTCCCGACTGAGTTACCCCAATAGTTAAAGTATTTGCTGTCAGCGGTGCCGGTGCGTAGCGGTACTCAGAAGCGTACTGCACCGCAGTCGGAATATTAGCTAATTGTTCCAACAAATATTTGCCAATTAGCGAGGCGTGCCAGCTCGTTCCGCAGGCGAGAATTGAAATTTGTTCGACATCGGCGCAAAGTTCATTGGGCAAGTTGAGATTGATGGGAGAGTTCGGATTTCCTGGCTGCCAA
This sequence comes from Microcoleus sp. AT8-A3, assembly GCF_036705675.1. Lineage (NCBI taxonomy): Bacteria > Bacillati > Cyanobacteriota > Cyanophyceae > Oscillatoriales > Microcoleaceae > Microcoleus > Microcoleus sp. AT8-A3. The sequence goes on along the minus strand of NZ_JAUBVD010000047.1, from coordinate 8,677 downwards.
TCGCTGTCTAAATAAGCCTCCAAACAAGCTCGGACTACGGCGGGCTGTTCATAAATCTCCTTGTGCATGAAGTGTTTGAAGCCTTGTTTTTCGACTAAAACCGGACTCCAACCAAGGATGCGCGGGCTTTTTTTCAGCCTTTCCCCTGCAAAGCTGTAAACTTCCACTCCCATCGAAGTTAGCCTTGCCAATTCGCCATTTTCTAAGGACAAAACAGTGCGGGTGTGAGATACTAAGGCCGGCGTGTCGGAAGCGCAGAAAAATTCACCAGCACCAAACCCAATCACCAAAGGAGCTTGCTGTCTGGCGACAATTATTTCCTCTGGAAAATCTGCACAGATAACGGCGATCGCAAAAGCTCCTTCTAATTTATTTACCGCATTTAAAACCGTTTCCAAAAACGATAAATCAGCAATCTTTTCTGTTTTTTTATCTTTTTCTTCTTCCTTCTCCCTTCTTGCTTCTTTCAAAAATTCAGCTATTAAATGAGGGATAACTTCTGTATCGGTATCGGAGACAAATTTATGTCCCTTCGCTTTCAATTCTTCCCGCAACTCGCGATAATTTTCGACAATTCCATTTTGAACTACCGCAATTCGCCCGCTATTATCTAGGTGAGGGTGAGCGTTATATTCTTCTGGTTTGCCGTGAGTTGCCCAGCGGGTGTGTCCGATGCCGATGGGAGCCAGAGAGTCTATCTCTGCTAACTTTTCCCGGAGGTTGTGCAATTTGCCCTTTGCTCGGATGCAGGTAATTTCTCCTTCGGAGATGGTAGCGAGGCCCGCTGAATCGTAGCCCCGGTATTCTAGTTTCTCCAATCCTGCTAGCAAAATCTCGCTTGCTGCTTGCGTGCCGATATAGCCAACGATTCCGCACATTTAACGTACTACTCCTGCTTAGCGATCGCAATAAAACTCAAGTTTTATCATTTTTACCTTCTTCCGGCCCCGAATGCAGATTCCGCGACAAAAAAGAGGGGGCAATTTAATCGCCCCCTCTTTTGTGCCCGTAATTCGATCGGCGTGTCGATCGATATTTAGTAGGCTAGACCCATACTGCGAGTGGTTTCTGCTCCCAGGTAAACCCGGATGCTCAGAAAATCGGTGGGACAAGCAGTTTCGCACCGCTTGCAGCCTACACAGTCTTCGGTGCGGGGAGATGAGGCAATCTGAGCTGCTTTGCAGCCATCCCAGGGCACCATCTCCAAAACGTCAGTCGGACAAGCGCGGACGCATTGAGTGCAGCCGATGCAAGTATCGTAAATTTTGACTGAATGAGACATTGAATAAAGGCTCCCAACGAGTCACTAAAAATTTGCTGCCTCTGCGAGTGAACAGATTTGACGGCGAGGTGCCACCGCTATAGCCTGCACAGAGAATTAAAGGTTAGTCTACCGCAGTGCCTGGAAGCACTTCGCGAAAAAGCGACAAAACTTCACAGTTATTCACGCGGAGAGTCTTATCAAAGTAGGTTCCTACTGAGCAAGTCTGTGGTTAGAGGGGAGTTATCAAGGACGGACTTCTTTACTACAAATCTGTGCAAATCGATCGACTAAAAGCCTAATTTTTCTAACACGGGCTTTGTGGAAACAATATGTCGATCGAGTCCTAGTTTTTTCGGTTCCACACCCAAAGCCAAAGCCACCAATTGCGGTAAATGCAGCACCGGCAAACCCAATTTGCGCCCGATTACTTTTTCTACCTCCGGCTGTCGCGAATCCAAATTTAAATGACAAAGCGGGCAAGGCGTTACCATACAATCAGCGCCATTGTCAAGAGCATCTTGAATATGTTTGCCTGCCATCTGAAAAGATTGGTTAGTGGCATAACTCGCCAACGGCCAGCCGCAGCACTGCGTCCGCCCTCGATAGTAAACCGGAGTTGCCCCGATCGCCCGAAACACATTTTCCATCGATTCCGGTTGGTGCGGGTCATCGTAAAGCAGCTTATCCTGAGCTCGCAGCAGGTAGCACCCGTAAAAAGACGCGCACTTCAAACCCGACAGCTTGCGGGTGACACGCTTCTGCACCTCGTCGAGCCCGTAATCTGCCACGATCGCCCACAACAGATGTTTCACCTCGGTACTGCCTTGATAAGGCGAACAGCCTTGTTTTTCCAGTAAACCGTTGACTTTTTCTATGTAGTTGGGATCGGTTTTCTGAGATTCCTTGAGGCGATCGTCCACATGACCGATTACCCCTTGACAAGTGCTGCAATGCGTGAGTAAAGGCAGATTAAGTTCCTCAGCCAAAGCAATATTGCGGGCGTTGACAGTATCTTCGAGTAACTGCGAATCTTCCTTGAAAGTGCCAGAACCGCAGCAGGAAGCTTTCTTTAGTTCCACCAGTTCAATCCCCAACGCTTGAGTCAGTGCTTGGGTAGACAGGTAAAGTTCGCGGGCGGCTCCTTGGGCGACACAACCGGGAAAATAAGCATATTTGAGATTTGGGGATGGCATAATCGTTTCTGCAGGGGAGAAAAGGCAAGGGAAAAGAAACGAGAGCGCTGGAGGTCGGGATGCTTCCTGCTTCGTTTCTCCTCTCCATATCCTTACAGAAAACTAGCGTGAAAGCCCCCCTCTTTTAAGGCACAGATGAAACGCAGTTTTCAGGTTGGTGGCGGGGCGATCGCGCTAATTTGCTGAAGGCGCTTTTGGAAAAATCCCATCGCTGATGGTTCGTCTAGACACTGGAATCAATCGCACCGTCAAAGTTATGTATCTGCGATCGCTGCTGGGCAAGCAAAAATGAGTTACTAAGTTTGCCAGTTCGCAAAGGCGAAGGGCGAGCACATTAGCATAAGTAATTGTTAGGCGATCGAGCATAACACATCGTTACACCCGACCCATTAGAGTGTTATGATTCAAGAGTAAATAAGCCAAGGTGGCTGAACTACACCGTTAGCTTGCTGGGTTATCAGTGCGATTGTACTTCAATGCTGTCGGTAGTTGCAAAATCATCTGGTTCCAGACATAGCGGTAGTTTATGATACTGCTTTCATCTCACCCAAAATGTCAAATCATGCAGTCGGGTCAAGCACAATTCCCCCAAGCCGTCACAATTTACAAAGCTCCTCACAAATATCGAGGGCAACAGAGGTATTGCCGAGGAGTTCAATCAAAACTTCAAGAAGGCGTTCTTGAAGTTTTGATGATCGGGCAAGCTACGATCGATATTTCAAAACGTTTGAGTATGGCTAGGATAAAAATGACAATTTTGAGCGGAATGAGGTAGTCCTTAGCCGCCCATACTGCCTAAACATGAATGATTTGGAGGGAATTCAATAATGTTAAACTCAATAAGGTTCGACTGGCAACAGTTAGCCATGATCGAAGAGCTCAAAGAGTATTTTGAAACTGATTTCCACGGATTTAGTAAACGGATTGAGCATCATATTCATGAATTGCAGAAAATCGATTCAAAAGAGCTTGATAACCTCGCAATTTTACGAGTTCTTGAAGTTACAAATGGTTGCACTCAATGGGGATTTAGAAGAAAAGATGAGGGATGCTTATCAGTTGAACAAACCCGTGAATGCATGAAGAAGGTGATTGGATTTATTCAAGATAAAAAAATCGACTTCCCAAGTGGAGAGTCGATTCATTTTACTTCATCCATTCAACAATTGATTGAGGAGGGACGTGGGCTTTACCAAGATGCCTTCAAGAAAAATATTGTCGGTAAAGAGAAAGAATACTATGCCTATTCGACGGCTCAGTTTTTAGTATACGGTCGCCCACGTTTGAATGCTGCACTTCAATTAGTAAAACAGGAGTTTGAATCTCTGTTTACAAAGTACTATATCGAAAAAGGTCGCAATTATATTGCCCCATATATGGAGGCGCTTCTTCCTGAAAATCCATGAAATGACGGGAATCATCCACAATTGATGGACAAAGTGCAATCTCTGATCTTGTAAGTAGAGTTGATGTTAAGCTTTCTAACAATTCGCTTGGAGCCGACTGGGGAAAGTCAGTGGTGTAGATGCAATGGTTTTGACAGCCCCTCAAGCACACCGTTAGGCGGAACAGATCGCGCCTGTTAAATTTGTCGTTTTTCAGCCGAGATTAAGCAAAAGCAAAGATGGTTGGCTCCGTTGTTGAGTCCAGAGAAGCTATGGGCGATCGCGAAACATAAGTAATTGTGAAGTGATGGGTGTATAACATATCCTTGGCTCTGACAAAAGTGATATTTTGGTGTTGAGATCGAGGCGCTCGTTTGCCGCTCAATTCAGCCGTTATGTGTAGGTTTTTATCGTAGGCGCATCCGGGAAACTCGGGGAGTACATGGTGCAGCAGGCGCTAAATAGGGGCTAAGAGGTGGTTTGTGTTTGTCGGGAACGCAGCGTAGGCAAACTCCATCGTTGTACAGATGCGATGTACAGATGCGATACTTCCATTGAGTCCGTTGAGGTTATCTGAGTGCGAGCGCAAGTAGGAAAGCAAGACGGATCGTATGCGTTTGGGCGTTGCTTTTGAGAATTTCTAGGGGACAAGCAGTCACTAGGGCATGATCTCTTGCAGATAGTCATTCAATCAGTCCGGGACGCAAAAATTGCTTTGCAACACTATTGGTAGCGGTAAGGTACGGTGTGCACCGCCAGATAGAGTTTATGCCTCCAGAACTATTCAAATAGCGATCGCCACCCCATAACAGTCCTAGAGTTGCTGCGATCGTCCGTGTCCCAATTGTCCCTGGCCCGTGTCACTTAGAAAAGCGGCCAGCCTTTGTCCTGCAGATCCCCCTTTCGGATAAGATTAGATACGCAGCAACCAATGAGGACACGATGTTATGAGCCAAGACGACATTTTTACTAGAGTCCAGAAAATTGTGAAAGAGCAACTGGAAGTCGAGCTGAGCGAAGTCAAGCCCGAAGCCAACTTTGCTAACGATTTAGGAGCAGATTCCTTAGATACAGTAGAGCTGGTAATGGCCTTGGAAGAAGAGTTTGATATTGAAATTCCCGACGAAGCAGCCGAAGGAATTACTACGGTTCAAGCTTGTGTAGATTACATCAGCAGCCAACTTGCAGCTCCAAAAGCATAAAATACCTGTTTTTTCCCCTAAGAGGAGAGAAGTTATAAAACTGGAAACTCCTCTTTAGTTCTGCGTTCTGGGTGTTTAATTTTTTGAAACTGAAATCATGACAAATTTAGAGCGTAAGCGCGTTGTTATCACGGGTCTCGGCGCGATTACACCGATCGGCAATACCTTGTCCGAATATTGGGACGGGTTGCTTGCCGGCAAGAATGGTATAGGCCCGATCACCTTATTCGACCCGTCGCGGCACGACTGCCGCTTTGCCGCAGAGGTGAAGGGTTACGACCCACACGACTATTTAGAGCGCAAGGAAGCAAAGCGGATGGATCGCTTTGCTCAATTTGGGGTGTCAGCGAGCAAACAAGCTCTTGCTGATGCGAAGTTGGAGATTAATGACCTGAACGCAGAACAGGTGGGTGTCATTCTTGGCACTGGCATTGGTGGCCTGAAGGTTTTGGAAGACCAGCAAGAGATTTATCTGAATCGCGGCCCCGATCGATGCAGCCCGTTTATGATTCCCATGATGATTGCGAATATGGCCGCGGGCCTGACGGCGATTCAAACGGGTGCTAAGGGGCCAAACTCTTGCACGGTGACGGCCTGCGCTGCCGGGTCGAATGCCGTGGGCGATGCGTTTCGCTTAGTTCAGGCGGGTTACGCCCAAGCCATGATTTGCGGCGGTACAGAAGCTGCGGTGACACCTTTGTGCGTGGCGGGTTTTGCTGCGGCGAGGGCGCTTTCGACTCGCAACGATGACCCGACTCATGCTTGCCGTCCGTTCGATCGCGATCGTGATGGTTTTGTCGTCGGCGAAGGTGCTGGCATTCTGATTCTAGAAGAAATGGAACACGCTCTGGCGCGTGGCGCGAAGATTTACGCAGAAATCGTCGGCTACGGTTTAACTTGCGATGCGTATCACATGACTTCTCCGGTACCGGGGGGAGAGGGTGCGTCGCGGGCCATGGCTTTAGCGCTCAAGGATGGGGGTTTGACGCCGGATATGGTGAGCTATATCAACGCTCACGGCACAAGCACGCTTCCCAACGATTCTACGGAAACCAAGGCGATTAAAAAGACTTTGGGAGACCATGCTTACAAAGTAGCAATTAGTTCTACCAAGTCAATGACCGGTCATCTTTTGGGCGGTTCTGGGGGAATTGAGGCGGTGGCGACGGTAATGTCGATCGCCAATGACAAAATCGCGCCGACAATTAATCTGGAAAATCCCGATCCTGAGTGCGATTTGGACTATGTTCCTCATACAAGCCGCGATCTAAAAGTTGATGTGGCGCTGTCGAATTCTTTTGGATTTGGCGGCCACAACGTGACTCTGGCATTCAAGAAGTTTGTTCAGTAACGGCTAATCCAAAATCGAGAGTTAAAAGGTAAAAAATTAATTTTTTACCTTTGTAGGGTAGGCATCTTGCCTGCCCTAACTTTCTGAAGTATAACCGGAGCGATCGTATGAATCAACCAATTATTCGATTTTTGACAACAAAGAATTATAAAAATCTGCACTTAGATCCATCTGTAAATTTAAACAACCTTAATATATTTATCGGCTCAAACGGTTCAGGCAAAAGCAATTTCATCAGTTGTTTAAAATTTTTAAAAGATTGCCTAATAGCTATTCCTGACGCAAATCGGGACGTGAGTAGTTTTGAGGATGCTGTTTCTAAAATTGGTGGTGGTAGAATTTTAGATGTCAATGTTGAAAGTCCAGCAAAGGTCAGTATAGCTTGCTGTTTTTCGCAAATTAACCACACTGGTAATCTTCAAAAAGACAGCGCAATTCTTGATTTCAAACTTTATACCGATAGACAAAAAGTAAGGGCGAGCATCTCTGAAGAATATCTATATGGCGGAGAAGATTTGCAGGAAACTTCCAGCAGGCAACCTTTCTATTACTATAAATTGCATAACAGAGAATTAGGGCAAGGAGTTTTATCTGTTTACAAGTCTCTCGGTCAAGAGCCAACTCAGTTTGAACCTTTAGATAACATTCCTACCAATTCTTTTGGTTTGTTGACAATTCCGACACTGCTTGAAAATAGTCTATTACCACCAGAAACTACACCTATTTACAAAATTAGAAGAGAATTAATTGAATTTATTTCAAAATGGCAATTTTATAATGCCAATAACATGAATTTGAATTCAATTATAACCGCCGAACCTAAAATAGGTGGCAGTGATATTTACTTATCTGCATCGGGAGATAATCTGCCTTTAGTATTGTACAATTTAAACCAAAAATCTATCAATTTTGAAGATAGCATTAACGAGGCAATGAAGTCCATCCTGCCAAAAACTCGTCGCCTTAGAGCTTTACCTTCGGGTCGCCTATCTCTCACTGTAGAATGGTATTTTGAAGGTATTGATGATGAAGCATTCTACCTAAATGAAATGTCGGATGGAACTGTCAGGATGCTTTGTTGGGCAACTATATTACATTCTCCACTTCTTCCTTCTTTGATAGTCATTGATGAACCTGAATTAGGATTGCACGTCTCGTGGATGCCAATTTTAGCTGAGTGGATTAAAAAAGCTGCCACCAGAACTCAGATAATTATTACCACACATAGTCCCGACCTTTTAGATCACTTTACCGATCGTTTAGAGAATGTTCTTTGTTTTTATCCCGAAAACAGAACGTATTTCTCAGTCAAATCTCTTTCAAAAGAACTGCTGAAGCCAAAACTTGAAGAGGGATGGCAATTGGGCGACTTATACCGTGTTGGCGATCCAAGTATTGGAGGATGGCCGTGGTAGTGTGGGTTTTCTCTGGTGGCGGTGAGGCTGAGGTTAGAGGATTCTTTCCTTTTTTAGAAAAAACTTTTCCGGGCTGTAGATTTGAACGAAAAACACCAGTTCGCCAAAAACCCGGCCCTAAAGCTAATAAAGCAGGTAGTTATGGAAGAACAGGTCAAAGCTTAATCGAGCAAATAAAGCAAGAATTACCGATCGCCTTAAAAGCGGAAGCAAATAAATGCGACTTGATTTTAGTTTTTGACGATTTGGATTGTCGCGATTCTCAGACACAAAAATCAAAAATATTGGTAGAGTTATCAAAAATACCCGAATGTGCTGACATCGAAAAATTTGTTGGGTTTGCCGCGCCGGAAATCGAAGCTTGGATTATTGCTGATTGGAATAATTCAATAGCTAAACATTCAGATTTTCGTCGAGGCAAAAGACATGAACGGATGCGTTGGTGGCTAAGTACACAAAGAAAAGTTTCTTTTGAGAATCCAGAAGCATTTAGTGAATACGATGCTGAAAAAGATTGCTGTCGAGAAAAACTATCAGAATATTTAATTGAGTCAAGTGTTCAAGATGAACTCGATCGCGATAAAGCACGCTTTTCTAAAGGAGATCATACTCCTTTGCTATTGAGGGAAATCGATCCAAATGAAGTCCAGAAAAAATGTCCCTTATTTCGCGAACTCTATAACTATCTCAATAATTTTTGTCGTTGTCCATAAAGGGTCAGATAAAAATTTATTTAAGTAAACTGTAAGCCAACTTTTGCAAAGCATTAGTAGTGTTAAATTAGATTTTCCCCAAACAAAAAGCGCCCCTATTTCTAGGAGCGCTTTTTGTCAATCTCAGACTAAAACTTAGCCATTGATAGAAGGA
>NZ_JAUBVD010000046.1:0-48693 GCF_036705675.1 Microcoleus sp. AT8-A3 | reverse complement strand
CATAGCAATCATTTGAGGTTTTGGCAATTATGAATTCCTTTGAAATTAAATCTGCTTGAATATCTGCGGAATGTGGGTTAAATAACTTCCACAATAACAATTAAAATTGTAAGTTATTTAATTCGCGATCCGATGAAGGCAGATGCACGCAGAGGAACGCAGATACATTTCAAGATAGGAGAGCAAAGAATAGCTTCAATTCAAGTCTAATATTTATCGGTTAAATCCTGTAGATTGCTCGTTGCCGAACTTCCTTTTTTCCCCAAAAATTATGAGCCCTGAGTTTTGGATTCCAAGTTTATCAAAAAACTCAAACCTCAAAACTCAAGACTCAAAACTCTCTCAGCCTAAAAGCCGATCGATTCAGTCGATCGCCCGACACAAATAATCGCATCAGGGCAGCATCAATTACCGGCGACGGGGAACCATCGTGTCGATATTGATATTAGCCAGAGGCACGCGCTGGGGCGGAGTAGCAGGCATGGGCATATTGCGCGCCATACCCAAATAGTTCGACGGATCGCCAGCTTTCGGCTGCTGTTCTTGAGGAACAAAACGGCGGACACTTGTTTGCCAGATGATTTGCGGGAAGCCAAGCTGCGAACGGTGGTATTCGCTGTAGCGGGGCGTCTTCAAGTTGAAAGGAGTTTCCCCTCCAACTCGCTGAGGCAAAATTCGGCGCTGCTGGTAAGGTATTGTGTCATAACCGAACTTATCCAGGTACTCTTCGCTATTGACCAACTCGTCAATAAAGCCTTGAGGCCCCTTATTGGCTACGACGATCGACCAAGCAATCTTTTCGCGCTCGCTGTACACATCCCGACCCAAAATGCGCTGCACGCACATTTCTACAAACCGGTAGTTGCTGTTAGTTTGATAATTCCGCTCCAAGAAAGGAGAAGAAGTCGCCAAACCGCGAATAAAGTCCCGCACAGTAATTTGGCCGAACTTGAGTTGCGACTCCAAAGACGTTTGGCGGTTGCTCTTGAGGATTTGGTGTTCGCTGTAAATCTGGCGATATCCAGCCCAAATCAAATTTTCCATGTCTCCAGACGAGAGCACATTTTCAGTTGTGAAAATTCTCGGCTGCTCGTCGCTCCCCACTTCATAACCAGCAACGCGCTGGTTTTGGCTCTTGGGGGCGTAGCTTAATAAAGGAAGCGCCACGTTAAAATCTCCGTTATCTCAAATTTCAGAAATAGTTGACACCGTGAGCTGCCAGCAAAACGGATACAACTAACCAACATACAGATTAGGGGATTCCCGCAATCTAAATCTGATTTTCCTGAATTTTTGCAACAATCTGTAACATTTGTTGACTTTGGGGAAGTCAGTAGTCAGTAGTTAGAAGTCACTCTTCGAGTCTCTGGCTGGGAACGCCACTTTAGAGGCTCTGCCTCGTCTACTCTAACCGGAGGCAGAGCCTGAACCCCACCAGGCCCAGGCCCAGGCTGGAAATGAAGCCAAAGTAAAGACTAATGACTAATGACTAAATTACCAACCCAGAGCCGAATAAAACTCGCTGCCGGCCACTTGATCGGCTGCGGGTTCTGATGCTGCATCCGAGTCTGGTTGCACCCGAATTTCGGTACAAAAAGTCGATGTGCTGAAACCGCCAAAGCGCTTTACGGTACTCGTCCGCATCCGCACGTTCGGATTAGCAAACCAAAAACGCTCGATCGAACTCATCGTCTCGTATTCGGTAATCAGCAGCAGCCCATCCTCATCATCCATCTCAAAACGGCCAGCCACCGGCACAATTTCCGCATAGCCCCGTTCGCGCAACATCAAGCCCTGTCGGGGATTTTCAGGATCGGGGACGATCGCGAACACCGTAGACCCTTTATGATTCTCATCATCCTTATCCCACGCCATCGAGCCGTGCCAAGTCACAAAAGCCCCCCCAGCAGCCCGGCTCGGATCGACTTCGTGCATCTTGCAAATATCGGCGACTCGCGCGTCATCCGCACCCAGCGCCGTTACCTGAATATTTGAATCCCCAATCTCCGCTTGGCGGAAAGCGAGGTGGTGAGTGCTGCGCTGAGAACGCCACTCCCCAGCACTGCTTTGAAAAAACTCCATGGCATCCATACGAACTAGCTCCTTTGGCTTAGGCTTCCCTGTCTTTACGCCTTTTTATGATAAGGCTCCCCTCACTTTGATGTACTTTTGCGACACAAATTAGTTTCAAAATGTCTACTTTGGACATATTGTCAAGGGAATGTTATGATAGTTTACAATGTAGGAGACACAACAAATCCTGCGAAAGGTCATTCCGATCAATTTCGCATTAATCTCAGCAAACTGGAGGAGCGATTTATGGATATGCCTACAACCAACCTCAGCATGGAACAGCAGTTCAAACTTCAAGTGCTGCGCGAAGAAGTCAAAAGGTTAAGCCAAGACCAAGCTCAGGAATACTTGCTCGAAGTTATGCGGCAAAGTATGGTCAAAGAAAACCTGTTCAAGCATTGGATGAAGAATATGTGAACTCTTCGAGCATTTCTTCACAACAATCAGTGGCTTGTATCTGCAAAAAGTACGATCGACTCACATCTTGCACCATTGTCAAGAACAGGCTTTCCGGCCTGTTCCACAAAGAGTGAATTTTCTTGTGGAACAGGCCGGAAAGCCTGTTCCTAAAAAGCTTATTGAGAATGGTGCAACATCTCAGATCGAGCTTTTAATCATAAAATCCAGAATCCCGCTTCCTCCAAGAAAGCGGGATTCTAAATTGACAAAAGTTTTATGCAGTTTTTTTTGTCGCTACCATACTCAGCAAATTAAATCTTTTTAGTCTCAAGTGAGAGAGACGAGAGTTTTTGTAGCCCGATTGTTTCAACCTGTCGGGGACTCAACCAAAACGGCCACTCACATAATCTAAAGTAGACTCTTCCTTCGGACTTTGGAAAATTACCTCAGTCTTGTCACACTCCACAAGATAGCCAAACCGCTTCCCATCGTCAGAAAGTTTAGCATTGAAAAAAGCAGTCAGGTCAGAAACCCTAGAAGCCTGCTGCATATTGTGAGTAACAATCACAATCGTATACTTCTCCTTGAGTTCCCGCATCAACTCCTCAATCTTAATCGTAGAAATCGGGTCAAGAGAAGCGCAAGGTTCATCCATTAACACTACATCAGGATTAATCGCGATCGCCCTAGCAATACACAAACGCTGCTGCTGGCCACCCGAAAGAGAAAAACCACTTTGCTTCAACTTATCCTTCACCTCATCCCACAAATAAGCTTGGCGGAGCGATTTTTCCACCAGCTCATCCATATCCCCCTTATAATTGTTTACCCTCGCACCGTAAGCAATATTGTCATAAATCGACTTCGGGAAAGGATTCGGCTTTTGGAATACCATCCCAATCTTGCGGCGCACCTCTACAGCATCAATATCAGGAGCGTAAAGATTTTGATCGTAGTAATCAATTCTACCCTCTAAACGAAAACCGTTAACTAAATCGTTGAGGCGGTTAAAACATCGCAGAATTGTACTTTTACCGCAGCCAGACGGCCCAATCAAAGCAGTAATGCGATTTTTAGGAATCTCCATACAAACATTTTTAACCGCGTGAAAAGCGCCGTAAAAAATATTGATATTTTCTGTCCGTAAAATTGTTTCCGTTTGCTGGTCTAAATCCATCATCATACAGCTAATTATCCAATCGAATTTTACAAAATAACAAGAAGGCGAGACTGGGAGACACAGAAAGTAGGAGACGAAAGGAAAAACAGTTAAATTCATCCGTGTATCGGTGTCCAAATCCGTGTCGTGCCCTTCTTCCTTCAATAAACTTTTTGGCGAGTAGCCCAGCGAGAAAGAATACTCGTCAGCAAAACCATAATCACCAAAATCAAAGATGCCGCCCAGGCCAATTCTTTCTGTGCCTTAAAAGGAACCGTTGCAAAGTTGTACACCAAAACCGAAAGACTCGGAGTTGGCTTATCAAATCCAGCCGGCCAAAAAGGCGAATTCAGCGCCGTAAAAATCAAAGGAGCAGTTTCTCCAGCAGCGCGAGCAATTGCCAGCGTCACGCCCGTTAAAATAGCCGGAATTGCCGCAGGCAAAACCACCTGCAATACCGTCTGATAATTAGAAGCACCCACACCAACCGACGCCCATCTAATATCTTGCGGGACGATTTGTAGAGCTTCGTCAGTAGTCCGCACAATCGTCGGCAACATCAGCACAGCTAGCGCCGCACCCCCTGCAATTGCCGAAAAACCTCCCATATTTACCACGAACAAACCGTAGGCAAACACCCCTGCAATAATCGAAGGAACGCCGCTGAGGACGTTGGTAGCAAAGCGTACCCAGCGAGCTACTTGGCCGCTGCTGAACTCCGACAAATAAACTGCTGCTAATACACCAAAAGGAACAGCAATTAAAGAAGCAATTCCTACGGTCATTAACGTACCGACAATTGCATTGGCGATACCGCCTCCCGACAGTCCGGGCGGCGGCGGCAGCTTGGTAAACAAGTCTAAATTCAGGCGATTGAAACCTTGTACGGTGACATAGGAAAGAACGGCAAACAAAGGCAGCAGAGTGATGGCCAGACTAGCTCCAGCCACTACAGTCATCCCCAGATTAAACAGCGCTTGCGGGCTGTTTTTAACCTTCTTCAAACTGCCTGCTTTCGATACTAAAGGATTCTCATCGGAGACGCTATTTGACATAAACTAAAACTATGTAGGAAATTGGGGCAAAATTCTAGTTGTACTTCGCTCTTACTTGAGAAACAATCCACTCTGCCAAAATATTAACAATCAGCGTCAGAATAAACAGAATTAGCCCAGTGTACATCAGAGCTGCTACTTGCAATCCCGAAGCTTCCGCAAACTGATTTGCCATCAGAGAAGCAATAGTATTTGCTGGAGCTAGCACAGAAAGACTTAACTGATTGGAATTGCCAATTAACAGAGTTGCAGCCATTGTTTCTCCCATAGCGCGACCGAGCCCAAGCATAATTCCGCCGACAATGCCGGAAAAAGCCGCCGGTACGAGCACTCTAAAAATTGTTGTCCAGCGAGTAGCTCCTAAACCTAGAGATGCTTGCCGCAATTCGGGCGGGAGACTTGCCAAAGAGTCGCGGGAGATAGCAGTAATAATGGGCAAAGTCATGATTCCCAATATTACTCCTGCTGGTAACATTCCCGGCCCAACTGGCGAGGTGCTAAAAATCGGCAGCCATCCGAAGTTACCGTTGAGAAACTTGCCGAGAGTGGTAATCATGGGAATCAATACAGCAATTCCCCACAAACCGTAGACTACGCTGGGAATGGCGGCTAAAAGTTCTACTAAAAAAACTAAAGCTGTACGCACTGGCAGCGGCAAAAAATCTTCACTCAAGAAGATGGCAGTCCCTACTCCTAATGGTACAGCAATTAGGAGCGCGATCGCCGAACTGACGATCGTCCCGTAAATCATTGGCAGCGCACCGTACTCTTCTTTAACCGGATTCCAGCTACTGCCAAATAGAAATCCCAAACCGTACTCTTGAATCGCCGGTAAAGCCCTGTAACCAACGGTGAGGGCGATTAGCAGCAAAATTACACCAACTCCTATTCCCAAAATCCGAGTCAGCCAGATAAAGCCTTGGTCTAAGGATTTTTCTGCCCCAGAGCGCGATCTGCTCTGTGATTGAGCGCTGTGATTGTCTGAAATCATAGAAAAAAAACCAAATATATAGTAGCGGAAAATAGTCTGTTTCGGAAAAAGCTAGAAAGAAGCAGAAAGAAAGACCATAAATAAAATCAAAGAGGGGCGGGTTTATTAATCCCCTGACATTTCAACAATTATTTCGGGTAAAACCTGACCATTGTATTTTCAAAGAGGTAAATGGCGATTTACCGTTGGGTGGGGCGGGTCGATCGGATTATTGATTTTAGGCAATTATTGTCGGTGAACCCGCCCCTACACAAATATCTCTCTTGCTTTTTTCTTTCCCCTTTTTTCCAACAGTCAACAGTCAACAGTCAACAGTCAACAATTACTATTTGGCCACCTCAATTTTGTAGTCGGGGCTGATGCCGTCGGCGGCCGCTGCTACTTTTTCTTTAACGTTTTGGGGCAGAGGAACGTAGCCCAATTCAGGGCTGACCTTTTGACCTTCATTCAAGCCGTATTCAATCATGGCCTCGATTGCTTTGGCTTTGTTGGGGTCAGCAACTGTTTTGGGGATGAGCATCCAAGTGTAGCTAACAATAGGATAGGACTCTGCCCCTTCCGGATCGGGAATGAACGCCCGCAGATTCTCCGGTAGTACCACTGCTTCAAGGGTTTTGGCCCCCGCTGCGTCGTTGTAGACTACAAAATTGCCGGCTTTATTCTCCAGGGCAGCAAACTTGATATTGTTGTTCTTGGCGTAGCCGTACTCAATGTAGCCTATAGCGCCAACGGTTTGTTGAATAGAAGCTGTCACACCTTCATTCCCCTTGCCACCAATCTTACCGGCAGAAGGCCACTCTACTGTCTTGCCTTCCCCTACTTTTTCTTTCCATTCTGGACTGATGGCGCTGAGGTGTTTTGTGAATACGTCTGTCGTACCACTGCCGTCAGAACGGTGTACAACTGTGATATTTTGGTCTGGCAGTTTAGCGCCTGGGTTAGCTGCTGCAATTTTGGGGTCGTTCCACTTGGTGATGTTCCCCAAGAAGATATCTGTGTAAACGGCTCTTGGCAACTTCAGTTCGGGTACGTCTGGCAGGTTGTAGGCGATCACGATGCTGCCAGCCGACATCGGCAGCAAGAGCACGCCTTTGTCCGCTGGCACCTTCCCAATTTCCTCGTCACTCATGGCGGTGTCGCTGGCTCCAAAGTCTACCGTACCTTTGGTAAACTGTTCGACTCCGGCACCGCTGCCCACTGACTGATAATTGATCTGTAATTTGGGATTGGCTGTGTTGAAATCTTGAAACCAGCGCTGGTACAGGGGTGCTGGGAATGACGCGCCGGCACCCGTCAGGGCTACGTCTGAGGCTAGGGCGAGTTTGGTGTTTGGTGTTGTGCCGGTGGCTGCAACGGGGGATGCGCCGGGGGATGCTGCGGTGTCGCCGGGGCTGGGACTGCTGCTTGTGGTTGTGCCGCCGCCGCAAGCTGCTACACTCAGGGCGATCGCCATAGCGGAAATTGCTGTAGTCAGACGGTTTGGATTAATCAAGTTGAGACGAAAAAGCATAGGTATAAAAAATCTGCGATCGTTATATGGGTGTCCCGCATCAGCATAGCGCGCAAAAGTAAAGGTTAGGTTAAGAATCTTTACATTTAATGGCAATTTAATATTAATTAATATTATTAATTAAGAGATGATCTTGACAATTGTGATTTCATGAGATATAGGCAAGATAGATTTGTACGGAAACCAGTCGATCGCCCGTTAGCGAAGCCCTCGAAGAGGATCGCGAAAAATTCTCCATTAAATTATCACAAGATCGAAGCTTGAGAACCAGAAAACCATACAATGGTGGTTATTTTGATAGTAGTGCTAGGATTAAGAATTTAAAAGCTGCGGGCATTGAAGCTTGCATCTGACAAATACATTCTGAGGAATGCTGTTTGATGATATAGCAACCGCCCTGACGGTGAGGACGTTCTTAATTGCACAAACATAAACGGTCGATTGCAACTTCGGTCTTCCTTCTTTCTTCTGCTATAATGCCTGCTCCTATTGAATTAATCTGGGCTGTTATTGGTTTGCTCCTGACGATAGGAGGCACTTTTTTGCCTGCATCTGTCACAATCCCGATTGGGTTGTGGGACGATCGAGGACTTCAGGCGTACTCTTTAGGTGTTACCTATCAAATTGGAGCCGTTTTGCTAGTAGGCTGCATGGGGGGAAAAAATGCTGCGGCTCTCTCGCAAATTGCCTATTTGGCATTAGGATTAACTTTGTGGCCAGTTTTTTCTCAAGGCGGCGGCATCGGCTATCTCAAAGAAGCGAGTTTTGGGTATTTGCTGGGTTTTGTGCCTGGTGCTTGGGTGTGCGGCTGGGTGGCTTTTAAGGTGGCTTCGCGGCTGGAATCTATGGCTTTTAGCTGTTTGTGCGGTTTGTTCACAGTTCACGCGATCGGCTTAATTTATCTAATTTTTACTTACTGGCTGCCTCCAGCAAAAAAAACACCTTTATTCGATGAGATTCTTAAATATTCGGTTTATCCTCTGCCGGGACAATTGGCGGTAGTTTGTGCGATCGCAGTGTTGTCATTTACTTTGCGCCGCTTGATGTTTTATTGATTGGGTAATTGGGAATTGGGAATTGGTAATCGGGGATTGGTTGTTGTGTCAAATAAGGTTATACTATACATTGCCCAACGAGAGAGTCATCGCGCTGCGGCTGGGATTGCTTTCCTGCACTGCATTCTGCTCATAATGACACGTGAGATTGGAGTAAATTCTCTCATGCCCGATGCCCCATTTTCTATTGCTTAATTCATGCGTTTTAAAAGAAATCCCTTGTTCTGGGTTGCTGCTGTTATCAGTTTAGTTTTAGACCACCTGGCTAAGTTTTGGGTGGTGCAAAATTTTGAATTGACGGTTCCTCCGCAGACGCAGCCGCTGTTACCCGGAGTGTTTCACTTCACTTATGTTGTTAATACCGGTGCGGCTTTTAGTCTGTTCAGCAATGGCGGGGCGATTTGGTTGCGGTGGCTGTCTTTGGCCGTTAGTGTGGGATTGATGGTGCTGGCTTGGTTCGGGCCGCGAATTAACCGCTGGGAACAAGCTGGCTACGGTTTGATTTTGGGGGGAGCACTAGGGAATGGGATCGATCGATTTGTTTCGGGCCATGTTGTAGATTTTATCGATTTTCGGATCATTCGGTTCCCCGTATTTAATCTAGCCGATGTGTTTATTAATGCTGGGATTATCTGTTTGCTGATTGCAACTTTTCACAGTGCACCGCCGACTCCGAAAAGTCAGGACGATCGCGATTCTATTTCAGACTAACTTTCAACAAGTCAATCGATTTTCGATTTTCGATTTTCGATTTTCGATTAACCACCCACGGGCTGTACCGTTCTCAGGTTTATGGGATGCCGAGCTTTTTTTGCTTAGGCTCGCGAATTAAATAACTTACAATTTTAATTGTTCTTGTGGGATGGGCGTCCCGCCCGTCCACTCATGACGGGCGGGACGCCCATCCCACTTTCAAGAGTGGAAGTTATTTAATTCTCATTCCTTATCCGCTGATGAATCCGGCGGCCTCGCAACCAATTGTTTTCGGTCATTTGTCAGTTGTCTGTTACCAGAAGGTACAGGTGTCAACTTCAGGTTAGAGTCATTTATGAGCTATAATTAGATTTTTTATTGCTAAGGCTAAACTTGCCCGCGATCAAAAGCAATTTGGTCACAAACTCCCGGATTTATCCGTGGGATAAATTCCCTAAGCTGTCACGCATTTAAATTGCATATTCAGGGCGGGCGAGACGCCCACCCCACAAGAATTAGATTGTTTTTTGACATTCTATTTAAATGCACAACAGCTTAATCTAAAATCTAAAATCTAAAATCTAAAATCGGATGAATCCTAATCCATTTGCCCAAGAACGCTTACTATTTGCCCCAGCAACCCCCGATGCTGATGCTATCCCGACTATTTTTGCTTTTCCCAACGAGTACACGGTGGGTATTACCAGTCTCGGCTATCAGATAGTGTGGGCCACTTTGGCTGTGCGATCGGATATTGAAGTCAGTCGTTTATTTACTGATATCAGCGAACAACTTCCCCGAAATCCAGAATTACTGGGATTTTCGCTTTCTTGGGAACTAGACTATGTAAATATTCTAAATTTATTGGAATCTCTAGAAATTCCGATTTGGGCGTCACGACGAACTGATAATCATCCGATCGTCTTCGGGGGTGGCCCGGTTTTCACGGCGAATCCAGAACCTTTTGCCGATTTTTTTGATGTGATTTTGCTGGGAGATGGCGAACATCTCATTGACAATTTTATTGATGCTTATAAAGAAGTCCGTAGCGCCGACAGACAAACTAAATTGCGGCATTTAGCCCAAGTTCCGGGAGTTTACGTCCCCAGTTTGTACGAAGTAACTTATCTGGATGCGGCTGAGGGGATTAAATCGATTCATCCTGTCGATTCGGGAATTCCCAGTATGGTTGAAAAACAGACGTACCGCGGCAATACTTTATCTGCTTCCACTGTGGTGACAGAAAAAGCTGCTTGGGAAAATATTTACATGGTGGAAGTGGTTCGTAGTTGTCCAGAAATGTGCCGTTTTTGTTTGGCAAGTTATCTGACTTTGCCGTTTAGAACTGCGAGTTTGGAGGATTCGTTAATTCCGGCGATCGATCGGGGTTTAGCTGTGACTAATCGTTTGGGTTTGTTGGGTGCTTCGGTGACTCAGCACCCGGAATTTGAAGCGTTGCTGGATCATTTGAATCATCCGAAATACGACGGCGTGCGGTTGAGTCTTTCTTCGGTAAGGACGAATACTGTGACAGTTAAGCTAGCCGAAATATTGACAAACAGAGACAGCAAATCTGTGACGATTGCGGTGGAAAGCGGGAGCGATCGCCTCCGCAAAATCGTTAACAAAAAACTCACAAATGACGAAATTATTCAAGCTGCTATCAATGCTAAGGCTGGCGGATTAAAGGGAATTAAACTTTACGGGATGGCGGGAATTCCCGGCGAAGAAATGGAGGATTTAGAGGAGACGGTGGCGATGATGCGGGCGATTAGAAAAGCTGTTCCCGGTTTGCGGTTGACTCTGGGATGCAGCACTTTTGTCCCGAAATCTCACACTCCTTTTCAGTGGTTTGGAGTGAATAAAGATGCGGAGAAGAGGCTGAAGTTTTTAGATAAAGAATTGCGGAAGTTGGGTTTAGAATTTAGACCTGAAAGCTATAACTGGTCGGTGATTCAGGGGTTGTTGTCAAAGGGCGATCGGCGGTTGTCTCGGCTGTTGGAATTAGTGCGGCATTACGGCGATACTTTGGGCAGTTATCGGCGGGCGTTTAAGGAGTTGCGGGGACAGTTGCCGGAGATGAATTTTTATGTTTTTCAAGAGTGGGAATTGGAGCAGGTTTTGCCTTGGAGTCATTTAAAAGGACCGCTACCGGAGGCGACTTTGAAGAAGCATTTGGCTGAGGCGATGAGTCATACAACACGACAGCCAAATCAAGAATGTGAGAATTCACTAAGTCGCGTTTAGTAAATTAGATTATAATAGCCTCATGCGTGTCATTAGCCGAAAACGACTAAAAGAATTTTGGGAAACACACCCCAATGCTGAAACAAGTCTGTTGCTATGGTATCAGCGTAGCTGTGATGCTGAATGGCAAAGTTTAGTAGATATTCGTAAAGTATTTCCTTCGGCTGACTTAGTAGGTAGCTTTACGGTATTTAATATTGGTGGCAATAACTATCGGTTAATTGCTTTTATCGATTATGAATACCAGATAGTGTTTGTCCGCTGTGTTTTAACTCATGCAGAATATAATAAGGAGAACTGGAAAAATGACGACTGGTTTAAAAACTCCTAGTAGCTACTATATTGAGATAATCACAACTTTTCCACCGCGTCCCATTACTTGTGAAGCTGAGTTAATCGCTACACAAAATCGGATTGATTCTATTGTGAGTCGGAGAAATCTCACGCAGGACGATCGGGATTACTTAAACGTGTTGGGTACTCTTGTTTATGATTACGAACAAAAACATGAGCCAATGCCAGTTTTGAAAGGTATCGCACTACTGAAAGCATTGATGGTTGAAGACAATATTCAAGAAAAAGATTTGGTTGATATTTTTGAATCCGAGTCTTGGGTATCTGAGGTGATGAAGGGAAAGCGGGAACTGACGGCGAGTCAAATTCAAAAGTTAGCTAAGTTTTTCCATCTTTCCCCTGTGGCATTTCTTGAGTATAATTAATTGCCAGGATACTGGGATGAGTGACGCACTATAATATAATTATGCCCGAAGTCCAACCGAGAGAAATTCAGCGTTATACGACGCCAGATAACAAAGTGCCTTTCGATCAGTGGTTTGATTCGCTGAGAGATATCAATGCTCAAGCCAAGATTATATCTAGGCTTAACCGAATTGCTGATGGTAATTTAGGAGATTATCGATCCGTGGGGGAAGGCGTATGCGAACTCAAAATCAATTATGGGCCTGGCTACCGCATCTATTTTGGACAAATAGGAATAACAATTGTGATTCTCATCTGCGGAGGCGATAAAAGCACTCAAGACAGAGATATCCGCCAAGCTAAAGAATACTGGACAGATTATAGGAGTTAAGACAATGCCTAAAAGCCTACCTTATCATCCGTTTTTGATTGAATCTCTGAGAAAAAACCCGGCATTGTCAGCCGCCTATATAACGGCGACATTAGAGGAGGAAGAGCCGGAACCTGAACTGCTAAAACGAGCTCTCAGCGATGTAGCAGAAGCTTTGGGTCAACCAAAAATGACTCCTGAACAATATGAATTGCACTTAAAAAAACTGGATGAATTGCTGTCGCAGCAAGGAAGTGATGCGATTTATAATCTGGGAACTTGGCTGAATGCTTTGGGATTGAGACTAACTGTTGCTGTTTGTACTGATACAGAGGATAATACTGCAAATGCTGAAACGCGATCGCAAATAACTGTTTAACTTAATCTACAAAATGCCTAATTTTCGATATTCATCCCTAATTAATGCAACTGTTGAAACAGTCTGGAACTTTCACGAAAGGCCCGACATTCTGCAACTTTTGACTCCGCCTTGGCAACCGGTGAAAATCATTCGCCACGAAGGGGGACTCGATGTGGGTGCTGTATCAGAATTTCGCCTGTTATTGGGGCCGATTCCTGTAAAATGGGTGGCGACTCACACTGAGTGCGAACAATATCGGTTGTTTGTTGATGAACAAACTGAGGGGCCAATGGCACGTTGGGTTCACCGACACGAGTTTACAGCAGAAAATGGCAAGACTAGATTGACAGATGCGATCCTCTTCGAGGGCTTCGCTAACGCATTTTCGATTCCCGGCGGCCCGATTGTCGATTTGCTGTTAGGTTGGTGGGTGGAAATGCGGTTAACAGATATGTTTCGCTACCGCCACGAAGTCACAAAAAGAGAGTGCGAGAAAAATGCAAACAACGGCTGAATATTACTGTGCTTTCTGCGGCGAACCGAGTACAACTTTTGTTGATATCAGCGGTGGTATGGAGCAATCTTATATCGAAGATTGTCAGGTTTGCTGTCGCCCGAATGTTCTGTATGTCAGAATAGATGAAGATACCCTGGATATTGAAATAGATACTGACTATCAAGAATAAGTGACTACAAAAATGTAGGAATTGCTTGGGATTCTGACTTGGTAGAATTCATAAATCTTGAAGCTGCTGCTTCTACGAAAGCCTGAAAAATTCGAGAGTTTACCGAACAGTTTGGCGACATTTCTGGGTGCCATTGAATTGCTATCATCCAAGGGTGATAGCAGTGCTCCATTGCTTCTACCAAAGTGTCAGGTGCATCGGCTACAATTCGCCAATCGGATGTTACCTTTCGCACTGCTTGATGATGCCAGGAAACAACTGTTGTTGAAGTTTTTCCCATAATTTTTGCTAGCCGACTGTTGGGTTCAATTTCAATGGTATGCTCGATCGCGCGCGGGGGAATTCCCGATCCGTGATTAACCTCGTCTCCGTAAGCATCCGGTACGTGAATCACCAAACTGCCGCCGCTGGCTACGTTCAACATTTGCATTCCCCGGCAAATCCCCAACACAGGTATGTCAGCCTTCAAAGCTAGCTTTGCTAAGCTTAATTCAAAATTGTCGCGTTCTGCATTAACCGAGTAAACTGTGCGATCGACATAACCGCCATAAAGTTCTGGGTTGATATCTCCGCCCCCGGAAAAAATCAAACCATCTACTGCATCCAAAATACTAGCCGGATCTAATTGATTGGGAGGCAGTAAAATCGGAATGCCACCAGCCGCCTGAACTGCATCAATATAAGTTCCATTTAAGCGATATTCGCCTGCTGGACAGCGGTTGTATGTTGTGATGCCAACAATAGGAAATTTTTTCATTTGCTAGAGACTGGGAGATAATTATTTACATTCATACTCAGATTTGGCACTATTTGTAATCAGTGTTTCATGGGCGGGCTATAAGCCCAACCCTACTCCCCACAATAAAACTTACTTATTGTGAAACAGGCATCTTGCCTGTTTCTTCTCTGATTACTTGTGATGGATGATCCATAGATTAAACTGAAAATTACCAGCACTGCTGTCTAATTTGTAACAGTTTTAGTATTAGTTTCCGGCAGCGGTTTGCGCGTGCAAAGATAAGCCAACGGCCCGAACAGCGGCACTAATGTTACTGCCCAAAATGCTGTAGAGTTCTGCATTCCTCGGCGCGCCATATCGTCTCCTAATAAGGCAGGAAATAGTAGGCAAAGCATACAAAAATCTAAACTCATTACGTGGATAAAACGGCTGGTTTGCCACTGCTGAATAAAATCAGACCAATCGCCGTTTGTCAAGCCAAAGGCAACTAAACCAACCGCAGCTAATGTTAAGAAAATTCCAGTAAAACGGGAGTCTAATATCTTTAAAAAGATATTTTTATGATCGGCAAATTCTGGATTAGGTTCGCGCAGGGCTAAATAAGGCAGCAAGGCAACGGCGCCGACGCCAAAGGATAAAGTGGCAAATAACCATGCAGGTATTTTCTGGCCCCTGCCGTCAGCAAATAAGACGCAACTGTAGATGAGCGGCCAGACTCCCATGAGGTTGAATAACGCTACAATTAAAGGGTTGATGTCTGCTATTTTGCCTGTGGAAATATTGGTAATTAGTGTGATGGTTT
The DNA here is from genome assembly GCF_036705675.1 of Microcoleus sp. AT8-A3. Classification (NCBI taxonomy): domain Bacteria; kingdom Bacillati; phylum Cyanobacteriota; class Cyanophyceae; order Oscillatoriales; family Microcoleaceae; genus Microcoleus; species Microcoleus sp. AT8-A3. The sequence continues at coordinate 33,854 of NZ_JAUBVD010000046.1, read as the reverse complement.
TTTCAGGGCTGTCGGGTGGTGCAAATACAAAGGCGTAGGTGATAAATGCAATCCAAAGCAGCCCAAATCCAATTTTTCTGAACATAGTTAGTTTTTCTGACTTCTGATATTACTATAGCAAGCTTAAAGGGTTTTTGAATAATACTTTTTTTCTTTACCGCAGAGGACGCAGAGAACGCAGAGGAACAGAGGAGAATATTTGAATGTATTGCTATTTGGTATGGCGGGTTTTGGGCAGATTGCTAAATTTTTGCATAAATTGGCGATCGATCCAATCTTTCCAATACCACAACAACCGTGATTCCCACATGAAATTGCCGCGAGATGCGATCGCCCTTTTATTCCCAGTACCAATTAACCCTAGGTACTGTTCCTGCGGTGCAAAGGGTTTCAGCGGTTTTTCTAATAAAAACTGCTGCAAATTCTCAAACAGCGGTTTGCCCTGACGCACGGCAAAAACGCCTGCTTTGGGGCGCGGATAATTAACCATCGCAGCGATATCGCCAGCCCCAAATACGTTGGGGTGAGAGACTGATTGCAGGCAATCGTTGACTTGCATAAAGCCGTTTGAGTCGGCTGCTAAACCGGATTCTCTTATCCAATTGGCTGCCGATGCTTGTGTCACCCAAAATATGCGATCGCACTCTAATTTTAAACCGGATTTACAGGAAATTTGGTAATTGGTAGGGAATTGAGGATTGGTTTCCCTCTCGATTTTTTTTACAGCACAAACTTTTTCCTTTAAATGCAATTGAATGCCGCGACTTATGAGAATTTCTTGAAGGCGGCGACGCACCCGCTGATTGTGTCCCTGCATCAATTCCGCACCGCTGTGAAACAAATGAATTTCTAATTCTTCTTCTTTCTTCCCCCTTCCCTTTTCTCTCTTACGTCTTTCGCTGTACCTTAATATCCATCCGTTAAATCCGTTACACAATCTGTTGCCGAACCCTTCTTCCTTCCCCAATCGAGATTGCATATTTAATGCTAATTCTACGCCGCCTGCACCGCCGCCGACAATGGCTATCCGCAGCAGTTTTTGGAGAGAGTTTTGCCTTTCGGAAATTAACTGATTCCAGCTAGATAAAAACTCCGGTACGGGTTTAGCTGCAATTGCATATTCTGCCGCACCCGGTACAGATAAAGTCGCAGGAGTGCTGCCGATATCCACAGAAAGCACATCAAAATTAATCGGAGGACAAGTTTGACAAATAACTAAATTTTTGTTAAGGTCGATCGCGATCGCCCGATCGACCAATATTTGACACCCGGCAAATTCCGCGAGCGATCGCAAATCAATGTGACATTCATCATAATCGTAAAACCCGGCAACGTGTCCCGGCAGCATCCCGGAATAAGGCGCGTGCAGCACGTCGCTAATCAGAGTCAAACGCACACCGGGCAGCGGGTTGATACCGAACATTTTTAATACGATAGCATGACTGTGACCGCCGCCAATTAACACTAAATGTTTCACAATTACAGATGTTCGATCGAGATGTTCCAGCACCAATATTGTACAGCACTCGCACTCCTGGGGCCGCACTGTCCGGTAAGGAAAGCTGGCAGTGCGTAATTAATGATTTCCCAGCAGTTAGACAGAATCCTGTCACCTACCCTCTGTATCGCAGATTATACTTGGCTCAGTTGCGATCGCAGCACATCAATTCACCCATTTCAGTTAACCGATTCCACATTCAGCGCAAATGGCTGTAGACTGTAGAGCGAGCAAATTTTATCACCAAATTATGCCAGGGTGTGTTTCAATAGCTAACTCACCATTCAAAACTATGACATTACGCATCATTCCGCGCCGTTGGCAGCGATCGATTAAAACTCTTTTCCCGCTTCTGTTTGCCCTCTCATTCATTATAGTATTGCTGGCGAACAACTTCATTCCGGCGATCGCCCAGGAACCCCGCCAGGAAATTCGCGGCGTTTGGATGACGACAAACGACAAAGACATCCTCAGAGATCGTCGCAAACTAGGAGATGCTGTCAGCAAACTAAAACGGTTAAATTTTAACACAATCTATCCCGTAGTCTGGAATTCTGGCTATGCAATGTATCCCAGCAATGTAGCGCAGCAAAAAGACATTCAACCCTTTGTTTACAGAGGGTTAGACGGACAAGATACGATCGCCGATTTAATCGCTCAATCTCACCGCCAAGGCCTGCTAGTAATTCCTTGGTTTGAGTTTGGTTTCATGGCTCCTCCCACCTCAGAATTAGCCTTAAATCATCCCGATTGGCTGACACAAAAACAGGACGGCAGCCAAACATCAATCGGTGCAGGTGGCGAAGTAGTTTGGCTCAATCCCTTTCATCCAGAAGTTCAGCAATTCATTACCAAACTCGTACTAGAAATTACCACTCAATACAACGCCGACGGCATTCAATTTGACGATCACATGAGTTTGCCGTCTGAATTTGGATACGATGACTACACAGTTGCTTTGTATACCAAAGAAACAAAAAAAGCTCCGCCAAAAGATTTTCAAAACCCAGCATGGGTGCGGTGGCGAGCCAATAAAATCACCGCTTTTATGTCGCAGCTAAATCAAGCCGTCAAAGCAGTCAAACCCAATGCAATTTTCTCAATTTCTCCCAATTACTACGAGTTTGCTTACAAACATCACCTACAAGATTGGCTGACTTGGGTGCGTTTGGATATTGCCGACGAGCTAATCGTGCAAGTCTACCGTTCCAATCTAGAATCATTTGTAGACAAGCTTAACCGTCCAGAAATGCAAGAAGCACAGCAAAAAATTCCCACCGGAGTTGGGATTATGACTGGTTTGAGAAATAACCCAGTACCGATTCAGCAAATTAAATCTCAGGTGCGAGCAGTCCAAGAATACGGCTTAGGCGCCGCTTTCTTCTACTACGAAAGCTTGTGGGAATATGCACCCGAACCTCTAGCAGTTCGACTTTCTCAATTTAGTGCTTTCTTCCCGTCTTCTGCATTCCGAACAGCGCTACAAATACCCAGACGCGCGGCGACTTTCCCTCCACCTGCGCCACCAAAACCAGACCCCAAAGCTAAGCCAGAGCAACCTACCAAAAACAGCCCACCTTCGCCATCACCAACCACGTAAAAGAATTAAAGAGTCATCAGTCATTAGTAACTTTGTAGGGTGTGCCATTAGTCCGACAGTCCGACAGGGGTTTAAACCCCTGTCTCATAGCTGAAGTCGTCTAAAGACGACTGTAGCAATTCTATCAAAGCTGTTTTTGTATAGAGTTAGCGCAGAATATATGTGTAACTCTAATTTTCAAAATTGAGATTACTATTTCAGTCGGTTTTAACCGACTTATGCTATTAGACAGGGACTTGAGTCCCTGGCAGCCTGTGGCAGTATGAAACAGCTCTACTGGGGGCTAGGGGATACCGAATTATGTTCCTATAAAATATCCGTATTACCAACAACTACCATCAAAAAATGCCAACTAACCAAAAAATTTTACTTCCAAAAATGGGCTGCGGCACTTGGGCATGGGGCAACAGATTCCTCTGGGGCTACAATGAAAGTATGGACGAGGAATTGCAAGCCGTTTTCAATCTTTGTGTTAGTAACGGTGTCACTTTATTCGATACCGGGGACTCTTACGGAACGGGGAAATTAAACGGACGTAGCGAACAGCTTTTGGGGCTGTTTTCTCAACAATATCAAGGTGCAAATAAAGAGAGTATTTGTATTGCGACAAAACTGGCTGCTTATCCTTGGAGACTGACGCGACAATCAATGATATCGGCTGGCAAAGCCTCTGCGGCGCGCCTCGGAAAAAATGTAGATTTGGTGCAAATGCACTGGTCTACAGCTAATTACGCTCCTTGGCAAGAGGGGGCTCTTTTGGATGGTCTGGCTGACCTTTACGAGCAAGGATTGGTCAAGGGAGTGGGCTTGTCTAATTACGGGCCGAAACGGCTGAAATGGGTGCATCAAAGATTTAGCGATCGCCAAATTCCTATTGTTACTTTACAAGTGCAATATTCGCTACTTTCTACCTATCCAGTGACAGAACTTGGATTGAAAGATGTTTGCGATGAATTGGGGATAAAATTGATTGCTTACAGTCCTCTAGCCTTGGGGTTGCTGACGGGTAAATATTCCGAAAACGGCCCTCTTCCTAAAGGTATTCGAGGTTTGGCGTGCAAGCAGCTACTTCCGGGAATGCGATCGCTTTTGGAATGTTTGCGAGAAATAGCGGCATTCAGAAACAAGACTGTTTCGCAGGTAGCAATCAACTGGTGCATCTGCAAAGAAACTATTCCGATTCCGGGGGCGAAATCTGCGGCACAGGCGAGGGATAATATTGGTGCTTTGGGGTGGGAGTTAGACTCCGGGGAGATTGCCGAATTGGATAAGGCGGCGGCGAGTGTAGATAAAAAAATGGTGCAGAATATCTTTCAAACTCGGTAAAAAGACTCTCGCGTGGGGTGGGGGCGGGTTTATTTAAGCTGTCTGCATTCTTTAAATCTTTTGGTGAACCCGCCCCTACAGTTTTTTGACGGCGGGTGCAAGAGATCGAATTAAATAGATATGATTGCTGTAGGGGCGGGTTTTACAAACTATCATTGCCTAAAATCAATAATCTCATAAACCCGCCCCCACCGAATGACACAATCTTTCATTGATTCACACAAAACTTTTCCACACACCGCACAAACATTTCTACACCCATCCCCAGCGCAGTTTCATCAAAATCAAAACGCGGGTGATGGTGCGGGTAAGCCAAGTTTTTCTCTGGATTTGCCGAACCTAAAAAGAAATAACAACCGGGGACTTCTTGCAAAAAGAACGACATATCCTCGCCGCCCATTGTTTGACATTCCGGCACGATTCCTGCAGGAGTTTCGACAACGGATTCTGCGACGCCGCGCACCAATTCAGCTATTCTCGAATCATTAATAACTGGCGGATAAAGCGCACAATAATCTAATTGGTAATTAGCGCCGTGACTCTGACAAATTCCAGCAATTACTTGCTCGATTCGCTGTGCAAAATAACCTTGATATGCAGGATTGAAATAGCGCACCGTACCACCGATTTGAGCAGTATCGGCAATCACGTTGTGGGTGTGGCCTGCGTGGAATTTGCCGACAGTTACTACCGCTGAGTCGATCGGGTCAATATTCCGCGCGACAATAGCCTGCAAAGCGCTGACAATTTGGGCTGTAACTACGATCGAGTCCACAGTCTGATGTGGCATTGCACCGTGCCCACCTTTGCCAAAAATCGTGCAGTCAAAAACTTCCACAGCCGCCATCAGCGCGCCGCTGCGGACGCCTACAGTGCCCAAAGGTAGATTGTTCCACAAATGCAAACCGACGATCGCATCAACATCAGGATTCTTCAAAACTCCCGCTTCAATCATCGGTTTTGCGCCTCCTGGCCCTTCTTCGGCGGGCTGAAAGATAAATTTTACTTTCCCCGAAAAGCTGTGTTTGTGCTTAGCAAGATAACAGACAGTACCAAGGGCGATCGCAGTGTGGCCGTCGTGGCCGCAAGCGTGCATAATTCCATCATGCTGCGATCGATAATCCACCTCATTTTCTTCTTGAATAGGCAAAGCATCCATATCCGCCCGAATTGCCAAAACCCGCCCCGGTTTGCCGCTGTCTATAGTGGCGACAATACCAGTTTTAGCAATATTAGTTTCATGCTCAATGCCCCATTCCTGCAACTTTTGTGAGATAAACTGCGCCGTTAAATTTTCATCAAAACTCAACTCCGGCCTTTGATGCAAAAGGCGACGCCATTCGACTAGCTGAGGCTGCAAATTTCTAATTTCCAGCCGCAACTGAGATAAATCGACAGAGGTTAAATTCGGTAAAGTAGAAACCATGTTTTATTCTCCTTATAGCAATTTGTAAAACTCTCTCTTTTCTTTCTCTGTGCTCTCTGCGCTCTCTGCGGTTCAAATAAAATCTTAGTTTTTAACCACAGAGGACGCAGAGTACGCAGAGGAAGAGAAGAATGAGAAAGAGAGGTGTTGAGAATAGGGTTATTTAGAAGTCTGAGGAACTAAATTAACCCCTGGCAGTAACTGTTCTAAATCTAAATCTGAAGCAATTTTAGCTAATTTAGCAAGGTCAGTCGGGTCATCTAAATGCGGCAAAATACCCAACACAGGTATTTGAGTCAGCGACTGGATCAAGTCAACGGGCGCTAAATCGGCAATTTCTTGTTCAGAATAAGCTTTAACGCAATTGAGCACAATTCCTCTGAGCTTAAAACCAGTGTGTTTGGCGAGAGCAACATTCGCCACAGCTTGCCCGATCGCCCCCAACTTCACAGGTACTACCAAAACCCCTCTCAGCCGCCAATCCCTAGCAATATCGGCCACCGTCAGTTCCCACGTTACAGGCGATCCCAGCCCTCCCAAAGCTTCCACCAACACAAAATCCTTGCGTTCAGAGAGGCTTTGCCACGCTGTCCAGACCTTTTCGAGTTCGATACGTCTCCCCTCCCGTTCGGCTGCAATTGGTGGTGCTAGAGGCGCATCAAAGTGCAGCGGATTGAGTTCTTCGGGGGATTGGTCGAGGGCAAACAAACGGGTGTAGAGTTCGCGATCGCCCGTTCCTGTTTGCATGAGTTTCATAATTCCCAAACTGCGATCGGGAAAATACATTTGCCAATAAGCAGCCAGAGCGGTGGTCAAAACAGTTTTGCCCGCGTCGGTATCAGTTCCAGCAATTAGCAGCGAGTTCATTGGCAAATAGCTAACAAGTAATTGGCCTCAACCTCAGTCTAGGGGAATTTTGCCAGAAGTTTATAGTTCGGGCGATGGTGCGGGTGTTGGTGCTGGTTCCGGTTCCGGCGCGGGTTCCGGTTCCGGTTCCGGCGACGGTGCAGGAGTTGGTTCCGGTTCCGGCGATGGTTCCGGTGTTGGCGCTGGTTCCGGCGAGGGCGCGGGTGTTGGGGCTGGTTCCGGTGTTGGCGCGGGAGTTGGTGCTGGTGTTGGCGACGGTGTTGGCGACGGCGCGGGTGTTGGTTTGGGTGCGGGCGCCGGTTTGGGCGCAGGTTTGGGCGCTGGAGTCGGCGCTGGAGTCGGCGCTGGGGTCGGAGTTGGCGCTGGGCTTGGTTCTGGGCTTGGTTCTGGTAAAGGTTCTGGGCTTGGTTCAGGCAAAGGTTCTGGGTTCGGTTCTGGTAAAGGTTCTGGGCTTGGTTCCGGCACAGGTTCTAGGGTTGGTTCCGGCAAAGGTTCTGGGCTTGGTTCTGGTAAAGGTTCTGGGCTTGGGGTTGCCAAAGGTTGCGGGGTTGGGGTTGGCAAAGGTAGCGGGTTTGGTACCGGAGTTAGTGTCGGCGTCGGACTTGTAAGTGCTGGCGGTGTCGGAGTGGGTTTGGGGCGCGAATTGTTGAGAAATGAGCCGACTAAAGCCCAGGAACCGAAGCCCGTCAAGATTACTAAGCCGGCCAGCAGTCCGATCGCAGCAATGGGATTGTCCCAAAAAGTGTCGGCAGCAGGCTCAATTAACGGGTCTGGCTGGTTTTTTTGGGGGTGGGAACTCTGGGCGGCGGGCTCTGGCGGCCTGCCCACGGCCACCGTTGCTATTAGCGAAGGGTTTGTCTGCACCACTACTGGCGCGGGCGGTACAGTTGGCTGGCTAGGTTTAGGATTAGTTTGGGCGTCGAGTGCTTGGGCGACTTCGCTGACAGATTGATATCGATCGCCCGGAGATCGGCTCAACATCCGATTTAGCACCAAAGCCAAACCCGTGCTCACCTGCGCTTGCTGCTGCCAATTCCACTGCAGCGTTGTTTGATCGAGCAATTCCTGCGGTTCTTTGCCTGTCAGCAGGACGATCGCCGTTACGGCTAAAGCGTAGAGGTCGCTGCTGGCTGTTGCCCGCCCGCTTTGCAACTGTTCCATCGGTGCGTAGCCGATTTTACCGACTGTTGTCGCGTGGGCTGTTCCTTCGGGAGACTGGACTTTGGTGGCGAGTTCCTTCACCACTCCAAAGTCAATCAGCACCGGCAACTGGTCGTTTTCGCGCCGAATTATATTTTCTGGGGAGATGTCGCGGTGGATGATGCCGCGGGCGTGGATGTGAGCCAGTACCGGCAGCATTTGCCGGATAAATACCAACACTTCGGCTTCGGTGAAGGTGCGACCCTTTGAAGTTCGATCGAGCAACAGTTCGCGGTAAGTCATCCCTTCCACGTAATCCTGCACTAAAAACAAACGCTGGTTCTCTTCAAATATTGCTCGAAACTGGGGAATTTGTGGGTGCCCAATTTGGTAAAGTATTGCCGCCTCTCTTTGAAACAATTCCTTCGATTTTTCCAAAACGTATGGCCCGCTTTGCACCGGAATCAATTCCTTCAGGGCGCAGCGTTCTTGAAACCGTCCCAAATCTTCTACTAAATAAGTCCGGCCAAATCCTCCTTGACCTAAAATATTCACCAAGCGGTAGCGGTTTTGTAGGAGAGTTCCAATAGCAATAGGTGGCTGCATAAGTTTAAGTAGAAACTGTTAAAAAATAGACGATCGCTCACAGACTTAGTAATGCTAGGTCTTTAATGCTCTTGAGCATACTTCACTATCTGTAGTCCCCAGTCCCGACCAAAGTTAGTATTTTACATTTTTTATGACATTCTTGGACGCAATGATGGTCAGAAACCGGGTTTTTTCACGAAAACACAGAGGTTGCCACCTGCAGATCCGATCAAAAACCCGGTTTCTGCGTCAATATCTCAAGGGAGAAATGCACGATTTTTCGTAGAAACCGGGTTTTTTGGCCTTAGCCCTAATAAATTGTCGCCCCCGACCTAAGCCCTACATCTCTATAAAGCTTGAGATTATTTATGGGAGATGTCTACTGACTACTGACTACTGACTACTGACTACTGACTACTGACTACTGACTAAGCTTTGCTTTCACCATGTCTTGAATTCTGTTACCGTCTGCTTTGCCCTTAAGCTGCTGCATTGCCTTGCCCATCACCTTGCCCATATCTTTTGCAGAAGTAGCGCCAACCGAAGCAATCACTTCGTCAACGACTTGACTCACCTCTTCGTCTGACATCTGCGCCGGCAAATACTCTTCAACAATTGCCAACTCCGCCTCCTCTTGTGCCACTAAATCTTCGCGGCCACCTTTGCGGTATTGTTCGATCGAATCCCGGCGCTGTTTGGCTATTTGCATCAAAATTTCCATTTCTTGAGCTTCTGTCAGCGTTTCTTGCCCGGAGGGACGGAGGCTGACTTCTTTTTCGAGAATAAATTTCTTGATGCCGCGAACTGTTTCCAAGCGAACTTTGTCCTTGGACTTCATAGCTGCTTTGATTTCTGCGTCAATGCGTTCTCTTAAGCTCATCGATTTCTACCTTGCTTTGCCCGATATCAAAAATCTGAAGTGTGCTTCCGATTCTTAACTTTTTTTACAGTATTTTTCCAGTTTATTGCCTGTTGGTGGCATTTTTATCGCCTTGAACCCGGATGCCTTCGGCTTTCGACGGAATTTGGGGGTGAGACTGCAAGTGCAGCCTCACCCCCAAATTGACTCACCCTAGAACTTTTAGACGCAGGGGCACAAGTGCGATCGTACTTCTGCCAGTACAGAGTTCGCTAGAACTCACATCTTGCACCATTCTCGCTTAACAGGCTGGACGACCTGTTCCACAAAGAGTAGATTTTCTTGTGGAACAGGCCGTCCAGCCTGTTCCTAAAAAGCTTATTGACAATGGTGCAACATTTCAGCTAGAACCCACATTCCACACCCTGGGGTGTCACACAGCATAATTACGCAGAAAACTCTATCTTTAAAGTAATAAATTATGCCTTTTAAAAGTAATTTATCCGTTAATATACGGTATTTTAGTATAATTTATAGTTTTATTGCTGGATCAAAATAAGTAAAAACCGATTGTGACCGTTGAAGGTGTCGAATGTGGGCTAGAAACCCGGTTTCTCGGACATATTTCTGCAAGTCCTATTCAATTCGCCTAACTTAACACTTGTGGTCGCCTCGAATGTTAAATCTCTTAAAAAATTGGCTGAATATTTCTAGTTTCAGATGGTAAGATAGCGATGGAATAAACGTCCTGCAAGAGGCCTGCTGTGATCCGTTCTGCTACTTTACCGCTTCCGCTTCCCGAGCCGCCAATTTCCGCCCATGACCGTCTGCGGCTGTTTTCCGGTTCTGCTAATATTCCCCTCGCCCAAGAGGTGGCTCGCTATCTGGGGATCGATTTGGGGCCGATGGTTCGCAAGCGGTTTGCTGATGGGGAACTCTACGTTCAAATTCAAGAATCGATTCGGGGTTGCGATGTTTACTTGATTCAGCCAACTTGCTGTCCGGTAAACGATCGCCTGATGGAATTGTTAATTATGATCGATGCTTGTCGCCGCGCTTCGGCTAGACAAATTACTGCTGTCATTCCCTATTACGGATATGCTAGGGCTGACCGCAAAACGGCCGGAAGAGAGTCGATTACGGCAAAATTAGTGGCTAATTTGATTACGGAAGCTGGGGCAGGTCGCATTTTGGCGATGGATTTGCACTCGGCTCAAATTCAAGGTTATTTTGACATTCCTTTCGATCACGTTTACGGTTCGCCGGTGCTTTTGGATTATCTGGCGAGCAAGCAATTGACGGATATTGTTGTGGTTTCGCCGGATGTTGGCGGAGTCGCTAGGGCGAGAGCTTTTGCCAAAAAGCTTGGTGATGCTCCCCTGGCAATTATTGACAAGCGCCGCCAAGCTCACAACGTGGCAGAAGTGATGAACCTCATCGGTGATGTCAGGGGCAAAACTGCTGTTTTGGTGGACGACATGATCGATACTGCCGGCACGATTTCTGAGGGCGCGAGATTGTTGCGCCACGAGGGTGCGAGGCAGGTTTATGCTTGTGCTACTCATGCGGTGTTTTCGCCTCCAGCCATCGAGCGTTTGTCTAGCGGGGTTTTGGAAGAGGTAATTGTTACGAATACAATTCCTGTGCCGGAAGAGAACCGTTTTAAGCAGTTGACGGTGCTTTCGGTAGCCAATTTGCTCGGAGAAACTATTTGGCGGATTCACGAAGATAGTTCTGTTAGCAGTATGTTCCGCTAGAGGGCAAAGACACTTTTTGAATGTTTGTTTTAGGGTGCGTTAACAAGAGTGTAACGCACCGTTTTTTTGCCCAATAGTGCGATCGTTTCCCCCAAGTAATCAGCCCAGGCTCATCTAAATTTTACTCTCAAGTCCCATCAAATTCTTGTGAGTGGGCGTCCCGCCCGCCCGGAAAATACAATTTAGAGGTCGAACAGCTTATCAAGTTCCTCGGTAAAATAACGGTTATAAGTTTGTACTGAGGACTAACGCCCTCATAAAATTCGCTCGGACTTGAGTTTTCGCTACGAACCAAGGTGACGATCGCCGATCGCACTTGGTACCACCGGAACAAGAGATGGTAAAATTCTATCTTGTTGTTGGAAGAGGGCGACTTTTTTATATTCTAGATAAGTCTCATCACAATAAGGAGCCAATAGGGAAAAATCATGAAACATTCACTTGTACGAACAGTGGCCGCACTGGCAGGTTCAGCAATTTTAACACTTGGCGCGATCGGTTCGGCTAAAGCATTTACTTTTGACGAAACCGAAATTAACCAAGACCGAGTAATTGTCATCGCCCAACCCCGCCCTTCCGGCGGCTACCAATTGCTAATTGTAGAACAGGTATCTAACACGCGACAATGCTGGAGCGAAAGTGGCTCTAATCCCGTGAAAGTCGATCCATTATTAGTTAGTTTTGATTTCACCGGTATTTGTGGCCGTGCAACAGACAGCAACGGCTTTTCAATTCGCATGGCAGGCACCGATTTAGCATTAAAATACGCCCTGACTTTGGAAATTGTTGATGGCGATGTTCTACTAATTGGAACTCCCGTAGATTACCAAGGTAAATCGGTGGTAATAGGCCGCACAAATGGCGATGCTAACGAATTTATGAAAATCACTCTCGATCCTGCTTGGCGCTTGAGCAAAAGAGCTTATCAAGGCCGCACATTAGGTCACTTTTATTTCACTACCAATCAAGCCGCACCGGAAGAAATTGGCAATACCGGAGGCAATACCGAAGCAATACCGCAGCCAATACCAATACCAATACCAACACCGCAGCCAACACCGCAGCCAATACCGCAGGAAATACCAATACCGCAGCCAATACCGCAGGAAATACCAATACCGTAGGCAATACTGCCTTTTCTACAATTTGGAGATAGCTACCGATGATATCTACGCTTCCGAAATTAAAGAAGCTGTGAACCTGGGGTTTGTAGCCGGGTTTTCTCAAGATAATACCTTTCGACCACAACTTGCTGTTACCAGAGAGCAATTGGTATCTTTAGTTTGGGAATTCTTGAAATGAATACAAGGTGCTAATATCACATTTCCTAGCTATGTTTCTATCCCTCCCTATAGCGACGTTCCTATTTCCCACTGGAGTGCCGGAAAAGTTCTATTTGCGCGGGACAACAAGATAGTTAGCGGCTATCAAGATGGAACTTTTAAACCTACCCAGCCCGTCACTCGCGCTGAATTGATGGGGGTGCGCCGTCGAGAGGCGGAATTCGGTTTTTCGGCGGGAATGCAGCCAAATTTAGTTGCTAAAGAGCCGTCTAAAACTTTTTTAGAATAACGGCTCATTAATGTCTGAACATATTGACGATATTGAGCTAGTTTGTCCATTGCACAATTACCTCATTTGTTTGTTAATACTTATATTATGTTGTAATCTTTTCAAGAACGGGCTCTCCGGCCCGTTCCACAAAACTTGATTTTATTGTGGAATGGGCCGGAGAGCCCGTTCCTAAACAAGTAATTGAGAAGGGTGCAAGATATCAGTTAATCAGGACTTTAGTCCTGATTACAAACCAGTTCGTAATCAGGACTTTAGATTTCATCATATCGTTTACTTGGGTTTCTTCTTAGATAGCTTTTTAGGAGTTTTCGGAACCGGGATTGTCTCTAATTCTTGCTGTGCGATATCTGAGGTTGAGTTACAAAAGTCATTTAAGGAAAGTTTTTGTTGCGATTCAAGTTCGTTTAGCAAGTTTGAAGCAGTTTCTAATATTTGTTTTCCCTGTCGGACTTGAATAGTAGTTTTATTTTCGATCGCATCTAGCAACACAAAAACCGAGACTGTTTGCCAAATATCTAAATCGTCGCCGACGACATCGCAAGCAGAGACAATTTTGCCGTTTTGTGGGGCGTGAATTCCTAAGCCGGAATCTTGAATTAACGGCTGGATTTCTGCTAGACTTAAATTCGCAAGGTCAGTAATTTTATGTTCGAGCGAAACTAAATCTGCTAAATCGGGTAAGTTGACCGATTCTGCGGCTAAAGCATCGAATTTAAAGGTAAGAGTTTGATTCAGCGGATCGGAAATGGCATAAAGTGATTGAATTTGCGATCGACTAACCGCACCTTTCTCGAAAAAATTTCTCCCTTGTGGGGCGATCCTCTTCGAGGGCTTCGCTAACGCAATTTTTCCATTTTCAGCCACCTCCAAGCTTTCCAAACTAACCAGAGTCGCCGCCGTAGTCTTCACAAAAATCTCGTCCAACCCCAGCAAATCCGCCAATTCCTTCAAAGTTGGTGCAGGTTCAAACTCAACACCCGCCCGCAAAATGAACTCTTCCAACACGTTAAACTCGCGCGGTTCGCTAACCGCCACCTCCAGCGGAGTTTGGCGGATTGCGAAGCGGAATTGACGCGCCGCCAACACTGACAAACCCGGATTTTGTTGCTCAATTTGTTCGGCTAGCGAACTTAAATTCGAGTCTATTGGTTTAGTTGAGGACGCTAGAAACATCTACAAAACCTCCGCAGTGACGCACCGTTTTTGAAACTTCCTGATACATTTTCCCCACTGTACCTGTTTGTTGGGTAAATAAATCGTGGCAGCCGACAACTACCAGCAATTCTTGAGCGCGGGAAAATGCCACATTCACCCGTTCCGGTTCCTTAGCAAATCCAATATCGCCCCTAACATTATTGCACACTGTGCTGACAATAATTACAGGTCTTTCCATGCCTTGAAATATGTCAACCGTACCAGTACGGATGCTCAAAGCTGGGAATCTTTCGCCTTCGATTCTGTCTTTAATTGCATTTAATTGAGCAGCATAAAAAGTGATAATTCCGATTTCTTTCGGTGGTTCACCGTCGGCAACTTTGGGCTGCCAAGCTATCTCCATTTGTTCGCACAAACGCTCGATCGCATCAATCTCCTTGACATTCAACCGCGAAGTCCCCTGCTTTTCCTCTTCAAACCCTTGTCCTATCGGCGTTTTCACCCACAGAATGTGATTATTTTCTTGAATAATTTTACCTGCGAGGTTGTGGGCGCGTTTGGTGTCAGCTTCCTGAATGCCACAGTTGAGTTTTTGCTGGTAAAACTGATTGATTGCGCCCATGATTTGTGGGTGCATTCGGTATTGAGTTGTCAGCATTTTTTTGATGCTGTCGCTGGCAGTTTCAAACAAAACTTTGAACAGCGATTCTTTGATAAAGTTAAGTTCGTCTCCTGTACAGCCGATGTCTTCGGCAATATCGTCGATCGTACTTTGATTAAACATCGGCGGCAATTGCCTGTGATCGCCCACTAATACTAACTTTCTGCCTTTCAAAGCGGGAATTAACAACTCTGGCGGAGTGCATTTGCTAACTTCGTCAATGATAACTGCATCAAAGCTGGGAAAGTTTTTAGTAAAATCGAAACTAGCAGCTTGCACGCAAGTAATGCCGATTACGTTAGCATTGTCAATATAAATTTGCTTTAAATCGTTGCGGTCTTTTTCTGATGGATTGCGGAGTTTTTGAATCCAATCTGTCACAAACGTTTGAGAGCGATTTAGTGCGGTTTCTTCTTGTTCTAATTTACGTTGCCAAGTTTTGAATAAACGCTTAATTTTGTTCAAAAAAGCTACGGTGAATAATCCTGTATTCGGAACTTCTGGCTGATATTGAGTCGGGATAGTTTGCCATGCTGACTCCCACCAATTTCTCTCAACAAGTAATGCTGCTGTTGGTTGCTGCTGTTGCAGTTGAGCATTAATTTCGCTCAATTCTGCTTGTAGTTGAGCGAGTTGCTGCTGCGAAGTTGCAGCCGCAATTCGCAGGGGGGATAAATGCTCGTCAAGAGTGTTTTTGATTGTCTCCAAAACACCAAAAGGATCTAAGTCAGCAATGGATTTTTCAAGCTGAATCGTGCTGGCTTTCCAAGCCTCAACTTGCTTGACAAACTGCTGCGGTTGCTCCCAAATATTCGATTTTTGGGCGAGATATTGTTCGGATAAAATTCGCAATTTTTCAGGTACGTTTGGCTGTTGGAAAATTGCTTGCAACAAAGTAGTAACTTCGCTAATTTTTAAGTTTGCCTCTTGCTGCGCTGTTTCTACCTGAAGTTTAGCGGCGGATATTTGCTGCTGGCTCAAGGTTTGACCGATTTTATCTAATAATTGTTGCTGTTTTATAAGCTGCTGTTCGGTTTCGGTTTTCAGGGGAACCACGCACTGACGGGCATTTGCTAGGATACTGTGCAGCAATTCTTTGACTAGGCGATCGAACGTAGCCTGGATATTATTTGGCTGCAAGGATTGACTGTAAAATTGTTGAATGCTAGCTAAGAAAGTCGCTGCTTTTTCGATGATAAATTTGCGCTGACTTTGGCTGACTTGGGAGTAGCTGGCGAAGTCTTTAGCTAGTTGCTGCCACTGTGTACGATCGCCCGCAGAGAGCACGATCGGCGTTTGACTCAAATTTAGGTGCAGAAACTCGCTAAACCGAAATTGTTGCCCTTGTATATCCTTAAAACCTGCGCTTTCTTCGTGGGATATCGCCTTTTGCAACCGATCCAAATCGGGCAAATTGATTTTGCATTTGGGCGGCACGATCGGCAATTTGAGCGATCGGGCAATTTTCAGCAATCCTGCGGGCAATTCTACCATATCATCCGTCAGCATTGCGCCCGTTTCCCAGCAAGTTTTCACGACTTCATATAGTCCCGTATCCGCCGTCTCAATCCACTGTGCAACGGCGACGACAACGGCTGCAATTTCCGCTTTTCGCAGTTCCAAATTCTTGATTTTCTGTTCGAGATTGTGGCGGTGCGTCTGATTTTGCCGATCGCCCAATTCGAGTTGATTCACAGCCTCAGACATCTGCCGCGACACCCGCAACGACTCCGCAACCGCCGACATAGCGTGACAAACATCATCCGCGCGATCGAATGCCGTCTTAAATTCCGATATTTGCGCTGCTACAGTTTCCTGCAGCCAAACCGCAATCCCAAACGCGCCGCAAGCAGGGCGATCGAACCCTATTTGAATAGCATTGCTAGCAGCAATCCGAACCTTTGCCATAAAGTTTTCTACTAAAACATTGCCTTCTGAATAGGGTTTTAGTCGGGGCATAAACTCGGCAACTTCTGGAGATTCCCAGTTAACTTGCGGCGCATCCAGTAGATTTTCTAGCCCCGAAACCACCGATTCAATCTCGCTTTTTTCGGTTAAAATTAGTTCATAATTGGTTGCTTGCTGGTTGCACTTTTCCTCAATACTTGCTTTACTGTCGTGCAGGTGTTTTAGTTCATTAAAAAAATCTCTCTCTGCGGCACAGTAGGCGGTAAATCGCTCGGATTCTGCCACCAACTGCCGCAAAGATTTGACATTAGTCAGGCGCTGCGAGAGCTTTTGTTCGCAGTCTGTCGCCGTATTTTGCAGCCAAGTGCCGATCGCATTTTCCTCCAAAAACGGCTGCCCTTCTTCCTGCACCTTATGAGCTTTTCCCTTCCGCAAAGCCCGAATCGCCGGATTGTGAACTAACCGACTCAAAGCATTGTCTACAGCCAAATTTGCTTGGGAAGCAATGAGCGTTTTGCCACCCTGACGGGCAATTTGATAGCAAATTTCCGCAATCACAGTCGTTTTGCCCGTTCCCGGCGGGCCTTGAATCAAAATTAAATCCCGCGCCGAAAGCACAGTTTCTACGGCAGCAAGTTGGTCCTCATTAGCATTGCGATTTAATAAGTTTTCCCGATCCAATTTAATCAGTTTTTCGGGCTTTCTCGCCTGAGAAGAGTCGAATAAAAACTCACTCAAATAGGGATTTTGAGCGCGCCCATCTGTCAGCATTTTTAAAGCTTTTTTCTTTCGTTCGATCTGACTAATATCGCCCGCAGCCTCAAAATACAAGAATCCTTGTTTGGGCATTTGATATCTGCCGCCCGCCATGCGAGCTCCTAAATCAACATCTAACTTAATGCGTAATTTACTATGTTCAAAGTCAATTTCGGCGATGCTACCCAATGTCTCTCCGTCGCGGCTGCTTCTGCTTCCGGGCGGCGAATCAAACAGGATAATTTCTTCATTTCTGGCTTTTTTCAGCCTGTCGCGAAAGTCGCCCACTTGTAAGGGATTTTCCTCGTAGCCGTCAAGAGTTGCGGAATTACGATCGATTTCAAAAGTGACGATTTTGAAGCCGGAACCGTAATTGTGTCCTCGGAAAGGTACACAAAATTGACGCGCTTCCGCAATGCGTTTTTCTACATTTAAAAAAGTATGCCAAACCTTTAGTTGTTCGGTAGTCGGTATGTGCCTGTCGTCCCAAAATGGCATTTGTTGGACGCGGGCGATCGACTTTACAGGAATTGGCGATCTACTGTTAGCCAAAAGTCGCAACTGAACCGGCAAAGAATACCCATCTTTCCTCCCTCTGGGAAGCGCCACCAAACCAGCATCCAGCAGTTTTAAACCGCCGATTCCGTCTTCACAGCGTACAGTTGCTAACAACCGCAAAGTGCGATCTGCTTTTTGCAACAATTGAGGTAATTCAAAATCATCTCCATCCGTAGCAAGCAGCAATTCCCAGATTTCTTCTTCGGAAAATCTCTCATTTACCTTTTGGCGACGCACGTAGAAAAGATTGTGGGATTTGCCAGCTATCTCCGACATCAGAATTTCCGCACGTTCTTTGCATTCCCAATCGCAATATTTCCCTAAAGCAGCTTCTCCTTCTATATCCCGAATAAACTTATTAATTGTGCGATCGCCACTAAATTTATATCCCCAATCTTCTGTTACTAAAGATGGCATATTTTGATTTTAGATTTTAGATTTTAGATTTTAGATTGGATTTAAGATTAGCACATCGGAACTTGTGCCGACAGAACCGCGACATCCCAAAAAAAATTAAGGTGTGCATTGCACACCCTACGACCATCGCAAATTACCGTACAGGCAACGGGCGATCGAATTAAACAGTTGAGAATCAAAAGGGCGAACGATGGGACTTGAACCCACGAATGGTGGTACCACAAACCACTGCCTTAACCACTTGGCTACGCTCGCCGTATCAGTTTTAACTATAGCATCATATCTCAGCACAAGTCTAGGGGTAAGGCAAAAATATTTTGAAATATTTCTGAGCGTCCCTGAACCGGACAGATCGATGGTGCCTCAAATTCCAAGCACAGTAGGAGTTTAGCACAATTTTCGCTCTGTGCGATCGGGGTGAGCGATCGGCCTGTGCGAGCCTCTTCGAGGGCTTCGCCAACGGCAATTATCCCGCCCCCAGCACTCAATCGATTTTAGATTTTAGATTTTAGATTTTAGATTTTAGAATTGAAGCATTGACTTGCGCGAGATAAATTCGGGGGCTCCTTTATCGGATACAGGTTTTTTATGTCTCCACGGATGAACCACGTGGCGGGTATCCTGGATGCTTTCGGTCATGGGGCCCGGGTTCGGCAGCTCTGGCAGCGTCCCGATTCGATCCCGCGCATTAAAATAGCCTTATCAGCCCAGGCGCATCTACAGTCCAGCTTGATAAAACTCACCTCTGACACCATTTTTAAGAACAGGCTTTCCGGCCTGTTCCACAAAGAATGAATTTCTTTTAGGGTGGGCTCTTCTAGCCCGCCCCTAAAAGCCTGATTGAGAATGGTGCAACATCTCAGATGAAATGCTTGTGGGGTGTCCCGCCCGCCCAAAAAATACAACGCCAGAAGCGGGACAGTTATCAACCCTCTCTCTTCTGTCTCTTCTCTCTTCCCTATTCCTTCGCGCCGCTTCGCGTCTTCGCGGTTCGTTTAAAAAAAAGTCTTCTGTGCAATCTAAAATCTAAAATCTAAAATCTAAAATCGATATGAGCTACTGTATCAAACCAGAATGTCAAAATCCTCAAAACTCCCACACCGCCAAATTTTGCTTAAACTGCGGCTTTAACCTGTTGCTGAGACAGCGATATCGCCCGATTGAACTTTTAGGTAGAGGCGGATTTGGTAAAACTTTCCTAGCAATTGATGAAGACATCCCATCTCATCCCCGCTGTGCAGTCAAGCAATTTTATTTTTACGACCGCGACCCCGAAATTTTCAACAAAGCCGTTGAATTATTTCGCCAAGAAGCAGTCCGTTTAGACGAACTCGGAAAACACCCGCAAATCCCCACATTATTAGCGGGATTTGAACAAGAAGGTCATATTTATTTAGTTCAAGAGTTTATAGACGGGCCGACTCTTAAACAAGAATTAGACAATAGTGTCTACGATGAAAATCAAATTTGGCAACTGCTGCAAGACTTATTGCCCGTGCTGCAATTTATCCACGACAAGCGCGTCATTCACCGCGACATCAAACCCGAAAATATTATCCGCCGCCAGTCGGACAACAAACTCGTATTGATCGATTTCGGCATAGCCAAACTGCTGACTGATTCAGCCATACTCCGTTCAGCAACGCTCATCGGCAGTCAAGATTATGTAGCCCCCGAACAAATGCGCGGCAAAGTATTTCCTGCTAGCGACCTTTACAGTTTAGGGGTTACTTGCATTCGCCTCATGACGCAAGTTCCTCCCTTGGATATGTACGACTGCAACCACGAGCGCTGGTGGTGGCGCGAGTTTCTTCCCAAAGCCACAAGTATTAGCGACGAGTTAGGTGAAATTTTAGATAAATTGCTGCAAACTCGTCTCACTCAGCGGTACAGTTTTGCTACGGAAGTTTTGGACGATATCAAAGCAGCTTTAGATATTCGCCATCAAAATTTGCTTTCGCCCCAAAAGCCGATCGCTCCTGCTCTTAATAATAGCGACAACTCTGCCGATATCAACGCGCTACCAACTTCTGATTCTCGGATTTTACCCACAAATGCCGTCGCCAATTCCGCAGAAACTTTTTCCTTATCTGTTACTTCAAATCTCGATCCGACCATGATTTCGGCACGGGGAGTTGATTATACCAAACTGCGTGATTTTTTGTCAAACAAAAAATGGAAAGAAGCCGATCGCGAAACTTGGGGCTTGATGTGTCAGTCTCTTTCTCAGCCACCGGGAACTCAGCTAGAAATTAGCCAAATTTACCAGCTACCCTGCGAAGATTTGCAAACAGTCGATCGCCTTTGGTTGCACTACAGTCAAGGTCGGTTTGGCTTCAGCGTCCAAAAGGAGATTTATGAAAGCGTTAAGGGAGACTATATCAGATTTTGCGATCGGGTCAACTGGCAAACCTACAATTCTGCTACTACTTTAGGGCCGATTAAATTTAGTCAGCAAGCACCAATCGGACACCTCCCCTCTCGCAGTTGGGTTGGCGGCATTCAGTGGCTGCGACACCTCGATGCCCTATCAGCAAAATTAACCGAGTGCGACAATAATCCTGCTCCTAAATTGTAATTCGGTCTACCGACTCACTAAGTATAATTTCATATTTAAACTCTACCGGAAAGCAGAGAAATTTGTTGAGCTAGATGTATCCATCGACCGAGGCTCGGTGCGATCGATTGTCGCACAATGGATTCAGAAGGTGAACACAGCTACAAGTCTGCGATCCTGAGACTGTAGCAACAGAATTAAAGAGAGGTATCTATCCATGTTTTTTCACAAAAAACAACTAATGGCTGCGGTGACTGTAGACGAAGCCAACCCCCGTTTTGCCCAATTGCTGCTAGAACAGTTTGGCGGAGCAACCGGAGAACTGACAGCAGCTTTGCAATACTGGGTGCAGTCCTTTCACTGTGAAGATGCAGGGATTAAGGATATGCTCCAAGATATTGCAATAGAAGAATTCAGCCACTTAGAAATGGTGGGCCAACTTATCGAAATGCACACCAAAAACGTTGACCAAACAGAAGCTTACAAAAGCACTTTATTTGCGGTGCGCGGTGTAGGCCCGCACTTGTTGGACAGCCAAGGTCAAGCTTGGACGGCAGCTTATGTCAACGAAGGCGGGGAGGTAGTGCGCGATTTGCGCGCTAATATCGGTGCGGAAGCAGGAGCTCGCCAAACCTACGAAGAGTTGATTAAACTAGCGCCGGATATGGGAACGAAAAAGACGTTGCAGTTTCTGTTGACTCGCGAAATTTCTCACACTCAAATGTTCATGAAAGCGCTGGAATCGCTGGGTAAACTCACCGATCCGATGTTCGGCAATATTCCACCAGATTCCACTGTGGATCTCTACTTTAACTTATCCACAAATGGCAAGGATGAACGCGGCCCTTGGAACTCGGAACCTACTTTCAAATACATTGCAGATCCCGCTCCCAAAGCTTAATTTGAGATTTGTTTAGCGTGTGGGGCTTAGAAGATTTAAGCCCTGTATTAACTAATTTTTAAGCCGCGCACCTTCTTTTGTAAGGTGGGCGGCTTAGAAGATTTAAGCCCAGTGCGTAGGTTGGGTTGAGGAACGAAACCCAACATTTTCTCTACAATTTTCCTTAACTGAACCTTATTGATTTTTAAGCCACGCACCGTAGGATATCGAACTTTTGCGTTGAGTATTTTTCAAGTCACGCGCCCAACGGTGTTATAATTATTTGAAATTCGGCTCGAACATTAACATCAAATCTATATTGAAATTGCGATCGACCTATTTATTAGTTTCTCACGGCAGCCGTGACCCCAGACCCCAACTAGCTTTGGAAAACCTAGGTCAACTGCTGTCTCAAAATTTGGCTGACTCGTTCCCAGCAGTAGCAACCGCCACCTTAGAACTCGGCCCCGCACCGCTGCACGAACAAATTTGCAGTTTTGGCGAACGTACCCTGTCCCTGGGACTGACAGAATTGCAAATCCTGCCTGTATTTTTATTGCCTGGTGTTCACGTCGCCGAAGACATACCGGCAGAGGTCGAAATTGCCCAACAAACTTTTGGTGACAAGCTAAAAATTGAATTGCGCCCGCATTTAGGTTCCCAGGAAGCAGGCTTAACAAAATTGGTAAAAAGTCAGATGGAAGAGGTGACTTTTCTCCCCAATCTGCTATTGCCAAAATGGATTTTATTATCTCACGGCAGCCGTCGCCCCGGAGGTAACTCGATTGTTGAGGAAATCGCCAGCCAACTCGGTGCGCTGACAGCTTATTGGTCGGTAAAGCCGAGTTTGTCAGAGCAAATTGAGAGTTTGGTTCGTGGTGGACAGCAGCAAATAGGGATTGTGCCATACTTCTTATTTAATGGAGGAATTACAGATGCGATCGCCAAAAATGTCGCACAGCTAAAGCAGCAATTTCCTGCGGCGGAACTTCATCTCGCGAATCCTCTAGGCGCAAGTGTACAATTAGCAGACTTAATTGGGAATTTAATTCAAAAATGAACCCCAGAGGCACAGAAGAGGTAAAGGAAGCAAGAAAGATGTCTTTAGGAAAAGTGTATTTAGTAGGTGCGGGGCCCGGAGATCCGGGTTTGATGACCTTGAAGGGAAAAGCTTTGTTAGAGTGTGCGGATGTGGTGATTTATGACGCTTTAGTCAGCCCTCAAATTTTGGCAGCAATCAACCCCCAAGCAGAACGAATTGATGCCGGAAAACGCAAAGGGCGTCACTCGTTAATGCAGGACGAAACCACTCAGTTAATGATAGAAAAAGCTGGAGATAATGCGATCGTAGTTCGTCTCAAAGGCGGCGATCCGTTTATCTTCGGTCGGGGCGGCGAAGAAATGGAAGAGTTGGTAAAAGCTGGAGTGTCAGTAGAAGTCGTCCCCGGCGTAACTTCTGGGATTGCGGCCCCTGCTTATGCGGGAATTCCTTTAACACATCGATCGTACAGTTCCTCTGTCACCTTTGTCACCGGTCACGAATCAGCGGGAAAATATCGACCGGAGGTAAATTGGCAGGCGATCGCCCGTGGCTCCGAAACCATTGTAGTATACATGGGAATCCACAATTTGCCTTACATTATCGGCCAGTTAACAGATGCAGGATTGAGTGCAGAAACGCCCATAGCGTTAGTGCGCTGGGGAACGCGGCCGGAACAAGAAGAATTGATCGGGACTTTGGGTACAATTGTAGAGCAAGTTGAGGCGATCGGATTTGCAGCACCTGCGATCGCGGTCATCGGAAACGTCGTCAATTTGCACTCGATATTGTCGGGCTGTCGGCCTGTTTCTCAGACTGTAGAATAAGCGGGGAAATTGCCCCTAAATCCTCGTAGGGTGCGCCGGGCCGCGCACCTTACTGCTAAATCTATTTTTGGCGATTAGTTATGCTCGCCAACAACTAAGGATCGCGAATTAAATAACTTACAATTTTAATTGTTATTGTGGGATGGGCGTCTCGCCCGTCCAAAAAGGACGGGCGGGACGCCCATCCAACTTTCAAGAGTGGAAGTTATTTAATTCTCATTCCTAACAACCAACCACTAACTAATGACTAATGACTAATGACTAATGACTAATGACTAATGACTCAACGCGCCACCTGCCGCATATATTCCCCCCACAACTGAGCGGCATTTGAACTACCTCCCCCAGTCGGAGAATTATCATCATTTCCCAACCAAACTCCAGTCACCAGTTGCTGACTCGGAATATAACCGACAAACCACAAATCTCTATTATCATTAGTCGTGCCTGTTTTTCCAGCTTCTCCCAACCCCAAAGCAGCACTGCTACCCGTACCTCCCCGCACCACACCTTGCAGCATATCAGTCATCGTATCCGCTACGGCCTCCGAAACTAACTGCCGATTGGCAATGCCATCTTTTTGATACTCATAAATCACCCGGCAACTGTTAAAATCATTTCGATCTTTGCAATCGCTGCTGTCAATAATTCGCTTGATTACGTGGGGACGATTTCCCAAGCCCCGATTTGCCAAAACCCCGAATGCACCCGTTAATTGCAACACATTAACTTCACTTTCACCTAATACTAAACCAGGGTTAGAACGCAGTTCCGAAGTAATTCCCAAACGTCTGGCCATTCCCACTACATTGTCTAAACCGACATCTTGTGCAATTCTCAAAGCAACTGCATTTTCCGACTGTGCTAAACCCCGATACATATCAGCATTACCGCTGGTTCTTTCGCAGCCGCTGTAACTTTGTCCGCCCCAAGAAAGGGGAGCGCAAGAATAAGTTTTATCGGGTGAGATTCCCTGTTCCAGGGCGGCTGCATAGCTGAAAATCTTAAATGTAGAA
The DNA here is from genome assembly GCF_036705675.1 of Microcoleus sp. AT8-A3. Taxonomy (NCBI): domain Bacteria; kingdom Bacillati; phylum Cyanobacteriota; class Cyanophyceae; order Oscillatoriales; family Microcoleaceae; genus Microcoleus; species Microcoleus sp. AT8-A3. The sequence continues at coordinate 9,444 of NZ_JAUBVD010000046.1, read as the reverse complement.
CCGGGCTGTCTCAAAGCTTGGGTAGCCCGATTAAACTGACTTTTTAAGTAATCTACGCCCCCAACTAAAGCTAAGACTTCCCCGGTTGTACTATTGAGAGTTACCACGGCTCCTTGAGAAAAACCTGCACTGGCTCCCGCATTTTCAACAGCATTTCTGAGGGAAGTTTCCGCCAACTTTTGCAGGCCGGGATTCAAACCTGTTTCTACAATAAAATTGCCTTCTCTGGCTAACTGCTCCCCCAGCAAAAACTCCAATTCGTCAAATACATAACTGTAGAAATAAGGAGCGATCGTACTTTGCAGATATTGGCGGGCTTTAGGATTGATCTCAATTCGCGATCGCCTCGCGCGATCGGCTTCTTCCTGAGAAATCGTCCCCAGTGCGCGCATCCGTTCGATCACTCGATCGCGGTACTGCACCGCCAACTGATAATTTTGAATCGGATTAAAACTGTTGGGAGCAGGCAAAATCCCTGCCAAAGTCGCCGCCTCTGACAAAGTTAAATCCCTGGCAGACTTCCCAAAATAAAACCGAGCCGCATCCTCAAAACCGTAAAGATCGATCCCCAAAAACACCCGATTTAAATAAGTCAGCAACAGCTCATCTTTGCTGTAATAATTCTCCAGTTTCAACGCCACTACAGCTTCCCGTAACTTGCGTCCCGCCGAATCTTGAGTGCCCACATAATCTCGAAACAAGCTCCTCGCTAACTGCTGCGTCACAGTGCTGCCGCCTTCGCGAATTCCTCCCCCGCGAACATTAGTCAAAAGCGCGCGCAAAACTCCGATCGGATCTACTCCCAAATGCCAATTGTAGCGACTGTCTTCCGAAGCAAGTACCGCCTTGGATAAATAAGGCGAAAAATCCTGCAATTGCTTTAATTCTAAGTGAGCGTTATTCTGAGGAGGACGCAGCGGAGTTTGCCCATCGCGGGCGTAAACAATCACGGGGCCATTGATACTTCTTGGCAGAGGCCGCACTTGAAACTTTGTCGATTCCATGCCTACCAACACGGCAATCAAAGCGGTGATTCCGCTGACGCCATAAAAGCTGTAACGCACAAGTTGCACATACCAAGGCGGCGGATATACGAATTGAATTCTGACAGCGGCGGCTAGTTCCGGCGGCCCTAAAGTGAACACGTCTCCGTGACGCAGGGACATACTTTTAACTCGCCTTTTGCCATTGTAAATGCCGTTTGTGGAGTCTTCATCTTTGATGACAAAAGGAGTCCGTCGCCGAGTATCGCGCGACAGGGATAAGTGCACGTGACTGACAACGGGATTGCGAACTACTATATCTGAAGATTTGGACGATCGACCTAACAGATATCGATCGCCCAACAGCGGATAAACCTCTGCTTTAGCTGCACCTGCATCCTGCACCCACAGTTCGGGTACTTTGGCGTTCGGTTTCAGCGCTAGCTGGTTAAAATTAACCTTGGCAATAGTCTGGACTGCTTGGGTAATAGCACCCAAGACGGTTTGAGGTTTGCGGGGCGGCTGCGGTGGGGTCATATTTCGCTGTAGACTACGATCGAGCGATCGGCTCTTGCACCATTCTACTCGCAACTTTTGGCTAATTTCACGATCGGCTCACACTCTCTTAGCGATCGTCGGCTAATGGCGATCGATTTTGGGGTGATTGGTGAACCCGCAAGGCGAGCATTTCCTTGAGCAAATCTCCACCCAGCCACAACAAATCCCGATCTCACCAGGAAATTAAATTATCATAAACTTGCCCCAAAATTAATACTTTCGATAACATTTATAGCGGTTCTCAAGCGTGGTGAGGTATGGGGTGAGTCCTATGCCCTATGCCCTAGGCCCGCGAGAGCACCTCATGTTACTGAGGATCGCGAATTAAATAACTTACAATTTTAATTGTTATTGTGGAAGTTATTTAATTTTCATTCCTGAGAAAGGCTATACCAGATTTACCAACACAATTCGCATAATTAAAACCCCCCTTTTTCAAGGGGGGTTAACAGCCGAAAATCAGCTTGATTCTACTTACATCGAAGAACCCAAACCGGCATAAGCACCGTAGAAGAAAAGACTCACAATGCTGAGAACACCGAGGCCTGCAACAGTAGCTACCAGCCACAAAGGAATTCTGCCACTTTCACTAAACATAGCCATCACCTCACTAATTTACAGCTCAACAAATTCGATGGAACTATCGAAAGCCAACTCAGACACCAGTTAATTAAAGAAATAACTGGAGAACAAAATACCCAAAACAAAAATCAGCAACAAACCCAAATACAAAGAAGTCCGGTTTAACTCAACAGGCTGCTCGTTGGGATTAGGAACGCGCTCAGGCATTGTAAACTCCTATCGTTGAATAAATTGCATTGCTGCGATCGCGCCCAAAAAGAAAATTGTTGGGACACCTAAAGTATGAACTGCCAACCAGCGCACCGTAAAAATCGGATACGAAATTGGCTCATTATTGGGGGTTCTACTCGTCATTTTTCCAAATCCTTGTTAAATTACTTGGCAATGAACTGATCTACTTGTTTCTTAGCTTCAAAGCGATCCGAGATAATCGGCACTTCTTCGCGCTGCGGTGTGAAATACTGGTTAGGGCGAGGAGTTCCGAAAGCATCGTAAGCCAAACCCGTTTGCACAAACAGCCATCCAGCAATAAACAAAGCCGGAATGGTGATGCTGTGAATTACCCAATAACGGATACTTGTAATAATGTCCCCAAACGGACGTTCTCCAGTTGTACCAGCCATTTAGAATCCTCCTTTCAACAACAAATTGACAGACAATCTCTCTTACTATTCTACTATCAAGCAGCTTGCGCTGAACCTTGATATTTAAGTAGAGTACCGCTCGCGCCGATCACAAATCCGCGATCGGGGCCCATAAAGACAATCCTGTAAAAATTAGCCGGAACATCTTCAACTTCGCGGTCTTTTAGCCAAGTTTTCCCGCCGTCCAAACTGCACAGCAAATTGCCTCCGCCGCCGGCTACCCAAACTTCATTATCAGTCCGGTAAGCCATGTCCAGCAAACCCCAACTCGCCTTGCGATCGGGAAAAAACGGTTTTCCCCAACCTTCAGGATTGGACGGGTCGCTAAACTGAATCTGACCGCCGCGGGCAAGCATCCACAAACGCCCGTCCTTGGTAAAGCCCATATTTTGCAGGCGGCGAGAACTATTGCGGTTGTGAGGTTCCCAAGCTTCTTGTCCGGGTTTCCACACCGAGTAGAAATTGCCCTTCGAGGAAACTGCAACATACTGCCCGTCTTCAGAACGGTTGATATTGCGAACTACCCCAAAAGAATCCTGCACAACAGCTTTCCAATTTTTGCCGCCGTCGGAAGTCCGGTAAATCGCCCCGACATCGGTCGTCATCTCGGCGGAATTCGGGCCCAAAGCTGCGATCGTACTCGGAGAACCGGGCAACTGAGAGCTCAAAGCAATCCGCGTCCAAGACTTGCCCTCATCGTTCGTGTGGAGCAAAACTGAAGGCTGGCCGACAATCCAGCCTTCGGAACCGGAAAAACTCACCGACGCAAAACGCGACCTCGGATCGTCGATATCCAGTGCTATAGACTTCCAGCTAGTACCGCCGTCCAGCGTTTCGAGCAGAGTCGCCTCAGAACCCACAACCCAGCCGTGCTGAGGATTGCCCGTAAAGGCAATATCCTGCAAATTAGCGGACGTCGGCAAGGAAATCACTTGCCAGGGGTTGTAACTCACAGAACCGATGGTGCTGCAACTCGTACAGATGAGCGCAGCGGCCAATAACATTACAATTCGTTGCCAAAATCTCACAATCGTTTTACTGCAAACCATACATACTAAGTAACAACAAGAAACCAACGACCAAGCCGCCAAAAATCAGCAAACTTTTCTGACCTTCGGTCATGCCGTTGACACCGACACCGTAGCGCTGATTTGCCTTAAATCCCGATACCCCTTCCATCTGACCGAGATTTTGAAACATCGATTTGCGCGCCCCGCAAACGGGACACACCCAAGTCGGGGTGACATCTGTAAAAGCAGTGCCAGGGGCAATTGCATTTTTAGGATCGCCTTTTTTAGGATTGTAGACGTAGCCGCAGGCTCGGCACTCGTGCCGATCGAGGGTATTAGTCTCCGTGGCTCGATCGCTCATAAATCCAAAATTATGGGTCAGCTAATCGTGAAGTACCTCAACTAAACTTCGTTCGAGTTGGGGCTTCCAACTAAAACTCATATGAGGACGGTCTTATTCGTCTTCGAGGTTTCCCGTCTCAACCGCCGATGCCACGTTAGGGACACCACTTGGGTGTTCGACACTTAAGTCGAGGATGGTCTTACTTAGCGTCCACAGGCAGCCGCCCGTCTTCCACAGGCAGTTACAATATTAAAATATACATTAAAAATTATTGCAGAAGATGGAGGATTAATCTCAACTAACTCGTAATTTTAGCTACCCAAAATCTATATAATGTAACAGACAAGTTACAGAACCCTTTCACCTAGGCAGTAATTATTCATCGTGTTTGCACTCAGCGGCTACGAGTATTTCTTAGGCTTCCTGTTAATTTCCAGCCTAGTCCCTATCCTCGCCCTCACGGCGTCTAAGGTACTGCGGCCCAAAAGTCGTCCCTACGACCGACGCACTACCTACGAATCCGGCGTCGAGCCGATCGGCGGAGCCTGGATTCAGTTCAACATCCGATATTATATGTTCGCCCTGGTCTTCGTCATCTTCGACGTAGAGACGGTCTTCCTCTATCCTTGGGCGGTTGCTTTCAACCAGCTAGGACTGTTGGCTTTCATCGAAGCCTTGTTTTTTATCACGATCCTCGTTATTGCTCTTGTCTATGCATGGCGCAAAGGAGCCTTGGAATGGTCTTAAGTTCTGACAAATCACAAAAACCTCTAATTGTCAACCCCGCTATTCGCCCTGAAGTCACATCCGAATTATCAGAGAACGTCATCCTAACTACGGTTGATGACCTCTACAATTGGGCGAGACTTTCGAGCCTGTGGCCACTGCTTTACGGTACCGCTTGCTGCTTCATCGAATTTGCAGCTTTGATCGGATCGCGCTTCGACTTCGACAGATTCGGCTTAGTACCGCGATCGAGTCCCCGACAAGCCGACTTGATCATCACCGCCGGCACAATTACCATGAAGTACGCCCCCATCTTGGTGCGGCTGTACGAACAAATGCCCGAACCCAAATACGTCATCGCGATGGGCGCTTGCACCATCACCGGCGGAATGTTCAGCGTAGACTCCACCACAGCAGTCAGAGGCGTTGACAAACTGATTCCTGTAGACGTGTACATCCCCGGCTGTCCCCCCCGCCCAGAAGCGATTATTGACGCAATTATCAAACTGCGGAAAAAAATCGCCAACGATTCCATGCAAGAACGGGCCAATTTGCTACCAACCCACCGCTACTACACCAGACCCCACAAGATGAAAGTAGTAGCCGACATTTTAGATGGCAAATATTTGTCAGTTCCAGGCCGGATGGCGCCACCGAAAGAATTGACCGAAGCAATGGGAATGCCAGTACCACCGGCCCTGCTTGCAGGACAAAAACAGGAGGTCAACCGTGGCTGAGCAAGAATCTGCAATTGTTGAAGCAGGTAAAATTTCCCAGTGGTTGACTCAGAATGGCTTTGAACACGAAGCTTTAGCGGCCGATAATTTGGGCGTGGAGATATTAAAGGTCGATCGAGACTTCTTAATTCCGATGTCAACAGCACTGTATGCCTACGGGTTTAATTATATGCAGTGCCAGTGCGCCTACGACCAAGGGCCGGGAGAAGATTTAGTCAGCGTCTACCACTTGGCTAAGCTGACAGATAATGCTTCCCATCCCGAAGAAGTCCGCGTCAAAGTATTCATTCCCCGCGAAGATCCCAGAGTGCCATCAGTCTACTGGATTTGGAAAGCAGCGGACTTTCAAGAGCGGGAATCCTACGATATGTACGGCATTGTCTATGAAGGACATCCGAATCTGAAACGGATTTTGATGAACGAAGATTGGGTAGGCTGGCCGCTGCGGAAAGATTACATTTCCCCTGATTTCTACGAATTGCAAGACGCTTATTAATAGAGTTTTGCGAGGGCGGGTTTAGAGCATAAAATTGGGCTTTTAAAGTTGAGTTTTATGCGAAACTCGCCCTCTATTTTTTTGATTAACTGCTTCCTAGGCTCTGCCTGGTAACCGATGTCCAAAAACGCTATTTTCAAAAAAGTATTAGTATGGTTTACGAAACTGCTGGTTTAATAGCTTTACTAAGTATCGTAATAATTTACCTGCAACTTCGCAGGGGTAAGAACAAACCGAATGATAACCAGCTCGAAGTGCAGAAAGTTGAGCTGAGGCAAATGCAGTTACAACAAGCAAATAACCTATTTACCGCCTTTATAGTTCAAATCCTTGCAAGATTTAAGCAAACAGAGGCAGAACTCAAGGCAGCTACTACTGAGAACAATTCTTTGAAGCAGACGGTTCAAAAGCTACAACAACAGTTAGCAAGCGTTGAGATCGAAAGAGATGAAGTAAGGAAAATTTCAACAAATCTTCGTATTGAAAATATTTACTTTGAACAAAAAATTGAAGAACTAGAAGCTCATAAAAAAGTTCTTATTCAAGAATTGGGTGGTTCTCTCAGCAGTCAAGATATAGAGTTTATAACCTGGGAATTTTTAATCGAGAAAGTTAAAGAGGTTACTAGACAGCTTAATGAAGTCATAGCCCTAAATCAATCCCTCATTAAAACAAATACGGATTTACAGCAAGAAATAGACGTTCTGAGAAGAGAGTTAAATCAAGTTAAAGATAATAATACTAGATTGACACAAGATAATCTACAACTCCGAGCTAGCCAAAACTCTTTAGAGTCAGAAATAAGACGAGAATTAGACCGAGTTCAACCTTTAGAGATAGATAATAACCAGCTAGAGCAAGAAAAAACCCAATTAGAAAGAAAGCTTTATGAGTTAAATTCATTAAACTCCAATTCACGTCAATTAGAAACAAAAGTTAAGCAACTAGAAGAGAATGCCATAGAGCTAGAAAAAGCCAAAATAAGTTTAGAGCTACAGCTAGAAAGAAAGGTTTATGAGTTAAATTCATTAAACTCCAATTCACCTCAATTAGAAACAAAAGTTAAGCAACTAGAAGGTAATGCCATAGAGCTAGAAAAAGCCAAAATAAGTTTAGAGCTACAGCTTAAGAACGAGAGAAACAAAGTTGCACTTCTTGAGGAAAAAATTAATAGTTTGCAAATTGAAAATCGGGATGAGGAAATTAATCTGCTGCTTGCAAAAATAGATCAACTAAAGGAGATAATAAAAAGACTACGAGAGGGTCATCATGATGAAATAAATTTATTAAAATATTATAATAATTTAGTTTATTTCGTTCAAACATCTTTAGGAGCTTCAGGAATAGAGAAATTAAATGATTGGGAAAAAACGGAAGAGTTTTACATAGAACTTATCAGTAGACTTTGTTTTATCGATACGATACTCGTAACTAAAATTCGATCCTTGGAATATAAATTACATCCCGTTTATAAGGAATATATTGCTGTGGCTTTAGCTGATAGGTTTAGCTATCCCGGTAAATTTTTGTTTTGGAGTAATGGCGAAATGTGGTCGGAACTAAGTTATTTCTTCAATAGTAAGTTGTAATTAAGAGTTTATAAATCTAACCGATGAGTTCCAACGATCGCCAAACAAAACTAGAATATGGGGATTTTCAGACACCGCTGGAATTAGCCGAGATGGTGTGTCGGAAATTGATAGAACTTGATGTTAACCCCAAAGTCATCATTGAGCCAACTTGCGGCATAGGTAATTTCATTAAAGCTGCTGCAAATTCGTTTCCATCCGCCAGCAAGATTATCGGGGTTGAAATCAATCAAAGTTATTTAATAGAATTAAAAGCTAAGCATGAATTATTACAGGATGAAAGATGTGAGGTTAATCACGGAGATTTTTTTGAGTTTGACTGGACATCATTAATCAGCCAATTTAACCATAGGGTGCTGGTACTTGGCAACTTTCCTTGGGTAACAAACTCACAACAAGGAACTATTGCTAGTGAAAACTTGCCCAAAAAAAGTAATTTTCAAAAGCACACTGGCTTAGATGCACTAACAGGTAAAAGTAACTTTGATATCTCAGAATGGATGCTGATCCATGCGATACAATGGTTGCAAAATCGTGATGCCACTCTGGCAATGCTTTGCAAGACTTCCGTGGCGAGAAAGTTATTGAGTTACATTCATTCAAAAAAACTTAATCTCGCTAGCTGTGCAACTTACAAAATAGATGCTAAAAAGTATTTTGGTGCAAATGTGGATGCCTGTTTGTTATACTGCAAGTTTGACGCTCATTCGCAAAACTACTTCTGCGATGTATTTAGCAGTTTAGAAAGTTCAGGCTGTCACCGCATTGGATATCACAACACTCTCCTGGTTAAGGATATAGACTCTTTCAATAAATTGATTAATTTATATGCTGTAAATTCAGGAACGAAATGGCGATCGGGCGTCAAGCATGACTGCTCGAATGTGATGGAGTTTCGGAAAATTGATAATTTGTTTGTCAATGGATTTGGGGAATCTGTCGAGCTTGAGGAAACTTATCTATTTCCGCTACTTAAAGGATCGGATGTTGCTCAAAATCGCATTAATGCTACAGATCGATATATCTTAGTTACTCAAAAATTTATCGGTGAATCAACCGAAAATATCAAAACTATAGCCCCTAAAACCGGACGTTATCTAGAGAAGTGCGGGCAATATCTAGATAATCGCAAAAGCAAAATTTACCAAAATAACCCTCGCTTTTCGATTTTTGGAGTAGGCGATTATAGCTTCCAACCTTGGAAAATTGCGATTTGCGGGCTTTATAAAAAATTGGATTTTAGGTTAATCGGTGAAATAGCTAATAAACCTGCAATTTTCGATGATACTGTTTACTTTCTCAGCTTTGACAGCGAGAGAGTTGCACGTCAAACTTTTGAGCTTTTGAATTCACCGACGGCAATTAACTTTTATTCAGCACTCGTATTTTGGGATGAAAAGCGCCCGATTAAATCCAGCATTTTAAATTGTCTGAATCTAGCAAGGCTGGCAGAGTTGGAATTTGTAACCGCTGATGCACGCAGATAAACGCAGATGGATAGAGATATAATTTCTATTATCGGTAATTCTGAAAACCTATGACTCAAGCTTTACCCAAACTCGTAAACTTCGAGGAATTTGTGGAGTGGCTGCCTGAAAACTCGGCGGTACGCTACGAACTGCATAATGGAGATATTGTTGAGATGGCACAACCAGTAGGCGAACATGAGGAAGTTAAAGCCCACATTCCGCAGATATTTAAGCAGATTTAATTTCAAAGGAATTCATAATTGCCAAAACCTCAAATGATTGCTATGCAATCATTTGAGGTTTTTTT
>NZ_JAUBVD010000045.1:0-50865 GCF_036705675.1 Microcoleus sp. AT8-A3 | reverse complement strand
CCCTTCTGGCGCTTTATTAATGTATCAACTCTCCCCAGAGTTGTCAAGCGTTTTGTGAAAATATTTTTGACTTTTTTGGAAAGCTATACACACCAAGGGTTTCGACATTTATCGCCTGCTCCGGTATCCCCTGGCTGACTCCTCTTTTAACTATGGGGTCTTTTTTTCGGCCCAAATACGGCTTTGGGGCGGACTATTTCCCCCGCATGGGTATAAGGACTCAGTGGTTCAACATGATGGGGCTTACTTGGAGTAGAGGTTAGGCAAAGTTAGAGTGTAAGGGGTGAGGCTGGAGCACTGGGTGAGGATGACAGAAGCAGGCTGGTGCATGAGTCATATATATGTAAGTGGTGTGTGCATTTCTGGGACTTTACTGAGGGAGGTTTGGATCTCAGATTGAGCCGATCGCCCTTAACAATTCCTCTGACTCAAAATCCAGAAGTTGACACGACACGGTACTCTAACCCTGATCGAACTCCCAGGAATCGATCGCCCGCAAATACACTCTCCTGAATTACACCCCCAAACTCCTTTAGTTACGCCAGTTATCAGCCTTTGATGAGCGAGCGCGAGTTGGTCTCCTCAACATCTACATCTAAAAAGTGCAAGTGACTCTCTTCCTCAGTATTGACAGCAATCACCAAACCTCTATTCCCCCAAGGAGCTATCGCCCGCGGTGAGGCAGGGCTGCTAAAATTCCCTACTTGAATCCCTTGACTGTTTAACACTTCTATCTGGCCCCCAACATCTGCCAATACCCATCCCCAATTAGCCACACAAGCAGACACGGGCAAAGTTTCAAGAGGAATTCGCGCTACCTTGAGCGGCCACAATTTCATCAACAGCACCGCCGCTTTACCACCTTGAGGAATTCCCAGCAAAGTATAAGGCTCAGGTGTCAACAGCATCTGTCCGACGCTGGCCGACAACCGCACAGAACCCACAGGGGTGCCGCGGCGAGTGTAAACTCTAAAAATAGTTTGGGGATTTTTTGGTTCGTTATCCGGCCAAACTGCTAAGACGTGTCGCCGATCCAGAAACATTAATTCTGGTAAATAGTGTTCTGGTAACGGCACAGTAGCGATCAGCTTCAGGGCTTTTTTCTGATCGCCCGCCGTGCTGTTTCCAGCTAAAGAATAAAAACGCAGTTCGCCGGGAACCGCTACTGTCAACCAGTTGCCGCGAGAGTCTACAGCAGCTTTTAAAGAATCTGGCCCTTGCCTCAAACCCATATCCAGTAAACACTGAGGCTCCCAAGATCGCTCATTGAGCCAGTAAAGTTTTTGGGGAGTGAGAACGCAGCAGCCGTTGGAAACAGGTAAAATGCCGCGCACGATTTCCGCCATTAATGAAATCGAAGTAGACATTTCTCCTGTAACTAGCTGTTTTCCCGGCTGAGACCAAACCTTGACCTCTGTACCTACAGCAGCATAGAGATAGGTTTCAGTGGCAATTAAAGCGGTCAACGGTGCAGGAAGTATCAGTGGCTTGGGCTGCGAAAGCGAATAGCGCACAGTCCGAAGTAAATTAATAGCCGACTGTGATACTTTTTCCTCTTCAACTTCCAGCAAAGAGTCAGTTTCCGACTTCAGACTTTTATCACCACTTGTGGGATTTTCCCAGGGAATAATGCAGTCGCCCAATTGCCTGACAGCGGGGTCGTACATGATCAGCCGCAGAGCTTGAGCCATTTGGGAAGCACTGGCAAAACGGCGGGCTGGCAGCTTTTCTAAAGATTTTTTGACTATTGCTTGCAAAGGTTCGGGGATGGCGTCTGGAAATTGCAAGCGTTGATTGAGGTGGGCCCACCTCAAGTCTCCGGGGGTTCCCCCGAAAGGGCGGTAGCCCATTAGCAATTCAAACAGCAGAATTCCTACTGCATATATATCTGACATCGGAGAAAAAAGACCGTAAAACCGCTCAGGGGCCATGTAAGCGGGGGAACCGACGGTAGCGTCGGGAGAAAGTTCTTGGTGGAGGCGAGTGGTACCAATTTCTGGCAGCCGACGCGCGATGCCAAAGTCAGACAGCCGGGGCGACCAACCTTTGGCCCCTAAAGTTAGGAGGATATTTTCGGGTTTGATGTCGCAGTGAACTACGCCTCGGCGGTGGGCGTAGTCTAAGCCGGCTAAAACTTCCATGACTAGCTGCAAACCTTCGAGCAGACGCAAGGGGCGCTCTTGTTTGAGCAGGTTGCGGAGGGTTCCTCCCTCGCAGTAGTCCATAACCAAGTACCTGCCTGTAGCTGTGTGTTCTAGAGCACGGCAGGTAACGATGTTCGGGTGCTGCAAGGTGATCAGAAACCACAGCTCTCGCAAGAATTCGCTAGTTGGGGCTTTTTGATGACTAAGTTCTTTGAGAGCAACCAGTTGGCTGGTGAGGCGGGAGTCCTGGGCGGGAGCTTCTCGAACGCTGGCACAAAAGACTCGACCAAATTGTCCTTGTCCGACTAGCCCTAAAATGCGGTACTTAGAATGTTGCATCGGTCTAATTATAGAAAAAGCTTGAGCTAGTATTAAAATATGTAAATAATTCTGACAAAAATTCAAATTTTTGAATCGCTCGCCAGGTACAGCCTATGTTATCTCAGGTTCATTCTCAGCCTCCTTGAGAGCGATCGCACAGTCGCACCTACTAAAATCCTTGAGCTTCGGAATCACTATCAATCTTGCCGGATGCCTGTACCCGATCGGGAACTACCTGTGGCTGCTATTTTAGTCGATCGCGACTATTACAGTTTTTTCAATGCCCTCCAGAAAGTTTCTAAGGTTTTAGCTTTTCAAGGCTAAGCTGGGGAATCGGGGCGAGGAAACAGCGATAGGAGCAAAACAGAAGTGCGGTTATGCCATAGGGGTTAGAGAGCCACAAGCCGATGCTGTGGTCAAGGCATCTTAACCTTTTTGAGTGTTAGCTAAATTTATTTGCGCTTTGAATAAGTTGATCGTAACTTGCTAAATACTGAACTTGACAGGAGCAAACATCAATATGGTTAAAATTATTAAACTAGATCCAATTGCGGAGGAAATAGCAGTCGAAACCCGATCGAATATCCTGTCTGCCTTACTTTCCAAAGACTTAGACGTTCTCAAGGAATGCGGGGGGCGGGGAATGTGCGCTACCTGCCATGTTTACATTAAAGAAGGCATGGAAGGCTTGTCGGACATGAACCGCCGCGAGAAAAGGACGTTGGAAGTCATTACTACGGCTAAAGCCAATTCGCGACTTGCTTGTCAGGCTCAAATTATGGGCGAGGGTGTGGTTGTAGAGTTGCCTGCGGGGATGTATATTAATGCTATTGAAAATGTCGAAGCTCTGATCGGCCGCCGAGCCCAGCAAGATTTATTACACCCAATTACGGGTCAAGTAGTTGTAGAATCAGGAAAGTTAATTACTCGTTCTATCGTTACACAGCTTAATGAAACCCGCTTTCAAGTAGGACAGTATTTAGTTCGCACTAAAGAAGCTTAAAACTGATATGTTTGTATTTTAGTAGTAGAGAAGAATCTATGTTGAGCCAACTTGCGCGTTTGAGCACGGAAACAGACGGACGCTACGCCAGTGCCGAAGAACTCCAATTTTTGAAAGACTACTTTCAGTCTTTGAATCACCGGATGAGTGCTTATAAAAAAATTCAAGCCTCTGAAACAGAAATTATGCGGCAAGTGGAAGCACAAATGCTGTCTCTAGACCCTAGTTTATTTAGGCGGGGGGCTAACGATATGACTGAAAAGTGCCGTGGAGATATTGTGCGGGTGTTGAGGCATTCGGCGGCAGCACTGTTGATTAATGATACTGAACGGTTGCGCGATCGGCTACTACTTTGGTTGCAAACTATTTTAGGCGCTGTTCAAGTTAGAAATACTGCGACCGTGACCTACGATGTGATGAAAAAGGTCCTCAAGCAATATCTCACGGTGGAAGAAAGGAACCTATTTTTTCCGATTCTGGACATTAACCGCACATTACTCGGCAAATAATCAAGGGGGTTGACCAGTTAACGCCGATAAACTGTGCCGTTAGGAAGAGTGGCTCCAATCAACTTCGCTCCCGTCAAATCCGCCTCAGTGAGAATCGCTCCCCGGAGGTTGGCTCCTGTCAAGTCAGCTTTCTGCAAGTTGGCTTTACTCAGGTTAGCTTTGGTCAAGTTAATTTCATGCAGGCAAGAATTAGACAGGTCGGCATTGATCAGGTAGGCTAGACTCAGGTTGGCTTTGCTGAGGTTGGCTCCGCTCAAGTTAGCTTCCATCAGATAAGCACCGCTTAAGTTGGCTTCATTCAACAATGCCTCTGCCATATTAATTCCAGTTAAAAGTTTGCGGCTCAAGTCTACACCGCTGAGGTCGGCTCCGCTGAGGTTAATACCGCTTAAGTGGCTACCATTCAAAGTAATGTTTCTCAGATAGGTTTTGCTGAGGTCTGCTTTGCACATATTGGCTCTATCCAAGCAAGCTTCGCTAAGGTCTGATCCGATCAAGCACGCGCCGTTTAAATAGGCTTGAGTGAGGTTAGCCCGCCTGAGATTAGCTTTCAACAGGTTGGCTTTGCTGAGGTTAGCACGGGTTAAGTTGGCTCCGGCTAGGTTGGCTTTGGATAATTCGGCTCCGGTGAGCTGTGCTTCGGTCAAGTCTGCCTCTTTGAGACTCGCTAGACTTAAGTAAGCATCTTTGAAGTTGGCTCCGTTGAGATTGGATTTAATCAGATAGGCTTTACTGAGATTTGCCTGAGTCAGAACGGCTTTGGTGAGGTTAGCGGCGCTCATATCTGCACCTATGAGATTAGCATTGGGAAGAATTGCTCCGGTCAGGTTTGCCCAATTCAGATGAGATCCGGCTAGGTTGGCGCCGGTGAGATTGGCTCCGATGAGATTGGCTCCACTCAGACTGGCAGCCATGAGGTTGGCGCCGGTGAGATTGGCTCCGCTGAGGTCAGCTTTGCTGAGATTGGCTCGGCTCAGATGGGCTTTGGTGAGGTCTGCCCCGCTGAGGTTAGCACCGATTAAGTAGGGTCGTTGCTGGTGTTGGTTGAGGTTTGCCAAAATTAGAGTTGGGGCATCGCTGGAACGGTATAAATCGATCGGACTCAACACAATGCCGCGCAGATTTGCCAGTCTAAAATCTCTTTCGCCGGCTGCATATCGAGTTAGAAGTTCATTGGCGTCCATTAAGTTCTAGCAAAATATTTGAGGTTTTGATTGCTTTTAAATTTTAGGAATTTCTAGAGTAAGTTATGAATTTTATTGCTGCTAGTTATAATCAGGTTTTATTTAAATTGCTAAAACCTAATTTTTTGACTTAGGAGCTTTTTTATAATTTAACTCACAGTTTTGATGATACGGTGGATAATATGACTACCAAAAAATCATTTTGACAGCTATTAGAAACAAAGTAATAGCTGTCAAATAAGTCAGTTTTTTTGGAAAAGTTGAGTGATAATAGCTTCATGGTCTTTTCCTTCTTCGACCATAGAATCTGCTGGTTGGAGGCGATCGCGCAGCCCTAAAATAAAGCGGTTGCAGTCCGAACCCAATGATTCGCAGGATGTTTGCAGGCAGTGAAGTTCTCGACCCGTAAGCTGACTAAAGAACGAACTTAAAATACCTGCTTCTAAAAAACAGGCTGGTCGCTTAGACTTGGGGGCTGTTTTAGCAAAAAGAGAGTTAGCAATTTTTACTATTAAGAATCCATGTTCGGAATAGCTGGGGTCTAGATCAAATGTTCCCCATCCATGAGTTTTCCAACACTGCTGTAAGGACTGAAGAAATTCTACCATTTCCATTTCAGAAACTGGCTGACCGTAGTATTCGCTGACTTCTTCACAAAAACGCACGTAGAAGTTTTTACCCCACCAGCGACCGCAGTTGAAAAGCACGAGGCGGGAGGCTTGACCTGTTTCTTGTTCTAAGCCGATATAAATGGCTTGAATCAGTGTTTCTGGAAGTGCTAAGAGCCGATCGCCCCGTCGGTTTTCGAGGAGGCCGAGTTCGAGGTCGCCTCGGACGTAGGCATCGCTGGCAAAGTAGTTTCCAGGGAGTCGGGGCTGTTTGAGTAAGTCGGCAATATTAATCATCGGGAATTGGGAATTGGGAATCGGGAATTGGAAATTGGGAAGAAAGCTGATTATTTATTACCTTGATCAATAATAATTGACTGTGCTTGGTCGAAAAATGGTTGCAATATAGCCCGGGCTTGCTCGGAAAGCAATTCTTTTAAACGAGTTTGCAGCAGATTGCAAACAGTTGCTTCGATTTTTTGAGTTTGGTGGGCTTCGACTATGCCGGAAAGCCAGTCTACAAGGCGCTGTTCGAGAAAATTTTGATCGTTCAGCAGCATAGCCATAGCGCAGTACCGCAAGACTAACACCCAGTGTTTGAGCGATCGTTCTAAGGTTTCTTGTTTTTCGTCGGGGAATGTTTCTTGTAGTTGGTTGGCTACTGGTTGGAAGATGCTTGCTTCCTTCTCTCGCAAAAATTCGTAAATTTTTAAGCGCTGAACAAGGGTTACAGCTTGACGCTTAAAAGCTAGGAGTTCTTCGCCTTTTAAAAAGCGGTTTTCTGCCTGATCCAGCAGCGCCTCAATCTCAGGGTGCATGATTTTAATTAAGTGGTAATCGGTAATTGATAAAAGGAAGGAAGTTCGGCAACGAGCAGTGTACGGGATTTAACGGATTTAACGGAGGGATTTTGAAGGATGAGAAAAGAGGGGTGAGGGAAGATGGATGAGGGATTGCTCTATTTTTCATGTTCTATTCCCTAGACAGATTAAAACATATCGAATAGGTCATCAATGGTGACTTCTGCTTGTTCAGTAATAGAAATTACTGGCAAGGGTGGCGGTAGGGGTAGGGCACCTACTTCCGGAATTCCTTCCCAAGAAATAGCTTGAAAAAAGTCTGCTACTGGCTGGGTTAAACTCAGAAGTTGACCGGGGTTCGAGCCAGTTGGGGTTTCTAAAGATTTTCCCAGCCAATTATAGTGACCAAAGAATTCTTGGACGGATTGGCCCAACCATGAAGTTTGACTTTTCATCTTTCTTCCTGCCTGGAGAAATCCACCATTGCACTTTCGATCGCGAAATTGGTGGGAGGAAAGGCAGGGCAGGGAATGTGCCTTTCCAGGTTGTTTACCGCAATATTTCACCGTGTTGCAGTCGATTTTGAATATCGCGGGCGTTGGCACCTTCGTTGAGCCAGAATGCTGCTGCATCAATTTTATCTGGGTTGCCAAGCAGAAACTTGCAATAGGTTTCTCCCATTGAGTAACATTGGAGTTCTATGCAGCTCAGAGGCTTTTTGACTAAAGAGCCAAAGAAACCGGCGAACAAACCGGCGTATAGGTGACAAACCGGTTTGCCTACGTCGCCCAAAGTTCGAGCAACTGCTGAGTCAAAAAGGTTGATGAAGATACAGCCGTGTTTGCGATCGCTCATGTCCACTTCCCAGCGACCCCAACCTTGAGCTGTGAAAGGCCACCACCAAGTTTCTAGCAGAAACATGAGATTTGACTGGCGAATGTTCTGGCTGTATTCGGCACTAAACCATTTTTGAAAAAATTCGGAATCTTGGAGTCCCCATTGGCAACCAATAGTATACATGATGACAGAGGACGCAGGGCCGACTTCTTCTTCGAGTCCCTCCACCAAACCAATAATGAAGTCTTCGCTTGTAAAAATGTTGCGCGACTCGTTCCAGTCGTCAATTGTGCCCATCTGGCGATCGAAGGCAAAAAAATCCTGAAATCTATAGTGGCTATGAGTTTTAGGATGATGTTGCTTTAGTAACGATTCGCTGTGGGGGGAGATTTCTTTTTTCGCGGTAGAGACCATTGGCGGGTTATTCCTTTTTGATGTAGTTTGGTGAAAATTAGAGTCAAATAGACTGGCCTGTGTATCCAATTTAACTTTATTTTTCTAAAGGTAGACACAGGGGAGAATTTTTTACTGCAATATAAAAATTAAAATTTCTAGGATGCTAAATTTGGGCGCTTGTTGGGAGTTCTGCCTTCGGACAACTGCTCTCTGAGTGCTGGCGAAAGTGGGTATAACCTTCAGCGGCTATGTGTTATCGTTTTGTGCAAGCAGTCCACTATATATATAGGGCATATGGGGATGAAAAATCACGCTTGTATTGCAATAGGCATCAATCAATATCAGTTACTCCAGCCTTTGAGTTATGCCCAAGAGGATGCAGAGGCATTGTACGGTTTTTTGACTGAGGATGCGGGTTTTGCGCCGGAGGGATGTCTGCTGATGACCGATAGCTCGCCGTCGCTGTGGGGTCAATCTACATATCCAAATCGGGAAAATATTCTGAGATTGACCCAAAGCCTCTGCGGGGAACATGTGCAAAAGGGAGATTTACTCTGGTGTTTTTTTAGCGGCTACGGTGTCAGCTATGAAGGTAAGGATTATTTGATGCCGATTGACGGCAATCCGGCTGACATTAAGGGTACGGGGATTCCGGTAGAGTTGCTGTTGAATACTCTGAAAAACGCTCCTACGGAAACTGTATTGGTGCTGGTTGATATGAACCGCAGCCAGATTTTGAAAGCGGGGGAAACGATCGGCTCTCAAACGGTCGAGCTGGCGCGGGAACTGGAAATCCCAACGGTGCTTTCTTGCCGCCCGAATCAAGTTTCGCGGGAAACTTCGGCTTTGCGTCAGGGGTTTTTTACGACGGCGCTTTTGGAGGGGCTACGCTCGGGACAGTGCATGACGATTAAGGGTTTAGACCGTTTTTTGAGCGATCGACTGCCTGAGCTGTGTGACCACCATTTGCGTCCGAAACAAGAACCTTTGATGGTGGTGAATCCTCCAGGAAAGGCTAATTTGGTGATTTTGCCCGATGTAGGGGTACCAACTGCTGCGTTGGCCGGACGCAACGGCAATATGACGGTTGGTACGGCTGATGGGTTAGATCGCCCGCAAATGGCGACGGCTAGGGATCGAATGGATCTGCCTCCTGCAGTTCGCAACGCTCAGGATTCGTCGGTTGAGATGCCGCCTGTGTCGCAGCCGAAGGCCGTGGTTCCTGCTGATGGGGGAGGCGATCGACCGAACTTGCAAAAGCCGGAGGATGAAGATAAAGGGGGGTCGGATAAGTCATTTTTGCAGCAGCTAGTTTTGTGGAGTTCCGCTACGGCTTTGGTGTTGCTGTTGGGTGTTTTTGTGACGAACAGATCAATTTTTATTGGTCAGCAGGAAGGAGATCCTCGATCGCCTGCTGAAAATGCCCAAAACTCTGGATCTCAACAATCTACTGGTACTGGGGGGTCGCAGAACCAACCGCGGGCGGTGCAAGCAGGGGCTGGAACCAAGCAGCCACCGTCGAGCCAGCAGGTGTGGGCTGAGGCGAAAACTTTCCTTAAGGATGGTTCGGCTTCTAGTTTTAATAAAGCGGTGGTTAAGGCTCGAACGATTCCGGCTAGCGATCCGCTCTACCCGCAGGCTCAGCAGGATATTGAGCGCTGGAGTTTAACGATTTTGGATATAGCTAACGGGCGGGCTGCTCGGGGCGATTTCCAGGGGGCGATCGGGGCGGCTAAATTAATGCCGGATGTCAATAAGCCTGTTTACAATCAGTCGAAACAGGCGATCGCTCAGTGGGAGGAGCTATCCAAAGACCAGGATGTAAATGCTGCTTTGCTATCAGCTGCTAAGGGTCAAATTAAGCGGGGGGTTGCCTCTTCTTACAGTAAAGGCATCCAGCAAGCTAATAAAATTGAGCCTGGTCAGCCGAAGTATGAAGAAGCTCAACAGTTAATTGGAGAGTGGAGCGAAAGTATTCTCAAAATTGCTCAGTTGCGTGGCTCTCAAGGAAAGCTGAAAGAGGCAGTTGAAGCTGCTTCGCTGGTGCCGTCGGGTACTAAGAGTTATCAGCCGGCTCAGAAGGATATCGCCAATTGGAAAACTAAGCTCCAACGCCAGCAGAAAAAAAGTTGATTTAGTTGATAATTTCTCGGTTTCCCACCGGGAAATTATTTTAGCGACTGACCAACATTAGTCGTTGGCTAGATCGATACCTCTTGATACTGAAAAAAGAGACCTACATATCGATAATTTAAAACCAATAATTTTATTCGCCATTTCCCCTCCCAGCTTCTGCGGGAGGGGTTTTTATCTGTTGGCTGGTCGGTGCGTTTTTGTATAGTGAAAGATATCGTATGAGCTGGTTAATGAGGGTTGCATAATAGGGGAATGATTTTAATGTTTTTTGTGGATGGGGCTATGAGACCGAAGGCGTGTATTTTCACAGCAGGCGGGACGCCCAACCCTAATGCCCAAAATAATCTTCAAATTATGCAACGCCGATTAATTAATATTTTAAATTCACGTCTAGAGTTTTCTGAGCCGAAGCCTCTACCGTCAAAAAATATTTTTCTAACAAAAAAGATGGGTATAAATATAGTTAAAAAATGATAAATAAATCATGAATAAATAGCTTTTATTTGAAATTTAGAAAAAAATCAGTATATTTAATTACTTGTGATTATCAGATTAAGTTATATTTTTTTAACTTAATTTAGTAAGAAGGTTTGCTACATATAATTGCTACCTAATGCAAATCAATGGGGCAAACTCGTCATAAAAACTCGGCTATGCACAGTTAATTTCTTTATCGATTTTGGTAGACTATTAGGAGCGATCGACGGATGGAAGACTGTTTAAAATTGTACTGTTTTTAAATTATGAACAGTGACATATCTGTTATGAATTATACAAAATGAGCCGTTACTGAGAATTCTCGCGGACGTGCGATCGCCCCCAAGGAATTCAGGAAACAGATTCACCGCCACACAGCAAAAAATATCTGGATTCGCAAGCTGCGAGTCTTCGTTTGCCCGGAGATGACAAAGCTGCCTTAATTAACACAAATAAGGGCTTGGCAAGAAAATCTAAAAAATATTTCCTTGAGAAACAAGAATAAAAACTTGCTCGCTTATTGTAGCCCCGGTAACAACACGTATGCCTAAAGTTATAGTCCACAGCCAAGTCTACAGGACGAGCTAAATCAATAGGGTGATGTGGCGGTGTCCGGGTGTTAAGAGGGGCGATCGAATAGGAATGTTCCCGGAGCCATCGCTTCCCAATCGGGGAGTCTAAAACCTAGGAAGGCAAGGAGTTGGAGACAAGGCTGAACTTTTTGAGGTCAGGAAAGTAGCGTTAGCACTAAACTCTGCCGTATTGTGGAAATCGAGCCAAATTTGTAACAGTTCTTAACTATAAAGAATTCTGCCAAAACTGCTAGCATAGTGACACTTTTGCTAGCAAAAACAGATAAAGTAAATAAAGTTGGCTAGCTCTAGACGCGCCGATCCCCATCCTGGGGATGTTGAATCAATTTGATTCATACCAAGTGGTTTTAGAGTTACAATCGGAATCAAAGCATCGCTATTTAACTGAGTTCTTTACTTACTTTTACTTTCAGCTATGAACGTGGATTTTATCAAAGCCCAAGTCAGGTTGCTACAGGGTGCAAGTTCATCGGAGCGAGAAACCCTTATTAAAAACATCGGCGTCTGTGCTGGCGTGATCCGACCAGGAGAGTACGTGACTCCGCAACGGAAGCACGCTATTACTCTCTGGCTGCAAACAAATGCGGTTCGCCTCCGACTTCCCCAACTTCCTCTGGACTTATCAGGCCAAAAGCCTTAACAGGGAAGTAATCAAGAGGTAGCGACAGAATCAAAGAAATTAGTCAATCTTACCTAAAAGTGCGTTTTTATTGAGCTGTACAGGATCAATGAAACACGATGAAGATTGAAAAAATGTTTGTAGGGAAAGTTGGGCTCGAAAACACGCCTGTGGACAAGAAGCGGCCGACCGCCTTGGTAGAAGCAGGAAGTGAACGTCAAACCTGCTCTAAAAGTAGATTTGAGTAAGTTTCACAGAAAGGATTATTCTGCACAACTATAACCTGGGTTATTTGCTTTTAGATTTGAGATTCACGATGTAGCTGGTATTGGATAAATAGGCTATTTGTGGATCGCCTGAAAAATTATCCTATTCAATAGGTATAACTAATTACAGGGGCAGTCATTGAACTGCCCTTACTTTTGAACCCGATGCGAAACTGTTGCAAGTTACAATAAACGCATCTACTTGTAGATAGAGTTTATGTGAACTCTCGTGTAAGCAGCAGTGGCTCTATATTATTTGGTATGTTCGAGATGGGAGGGAGAGAAGGGGAGAGGGGGAGAGGATTGGACGACTTTTGATAGGGAATTAATATCATCAAACAGAACGAGTTATAGCAATCCTTGCAGGAGTCGTACCAAGATGTAGGGGATAGTACCTTTCTTTGCCTACCCTGGCCTCATGGGGCAACCACGGGGGGTTTGCCCCTACAAGAATGACACAAAGGATTTAGGATGGCTATATTACAATTCACTTGCTTTCTAATATATTTTTCCACAAAAATACTGTGAGCAAAAAACAAAAATTTCCTTATTTAGTTGGTTCCCGATGGACTTCACACCAAAAAACTTGGGGGTGGCGACACTTTCAAGTGGTCAACCGAAAAAACGAAGGTAAATGGGTATTTGCAGAAATGGTGGCGGCTTGCGATCCAAATGTGCGTTTTTGGCTGAACGCCGCACAGCTCAAAGACCGATCGCTCTGGCAAGCTGGATGGCAGTCTACGCAAGAATTAGAGGAATTAGAAACTGCCGACTAAAAGACAGGGCTGTGGGGTAGAGAGAGGGGAAGTTCCCTCGCCTGCTGCTATCGTTCCGATTCAAACCAATACGGAGTGAGACTTTCCCGGTTTTGAAAAATCTTTTACATGACTACAAGTTCGGGAAACCCTTATGTAGCTGCGTTTTTGCTTCAGTAATTAGGTGGGAAAAATCATACAGCATATTCCATGTATATGTGGTAAACACAAGAAGAGCGATCGCCTGCTGTTTGGTGCGTCGCCACCCGTCAATCTGCCATATTTATCAAATATGAAGGAACGACACACCCTACCGATTAACTAAATTAAGCCAAATGACAGAAGCCGCCAGATAAATTCCATCTAAAAGTTTGCAGCGCGTTTGTCATCGCTCGGTACTGCTTGAGATTGACTAAGGTCGATCGTCCCATATTTCCAGCGGCACAGGGCGCAACCTTCCGGCTACTTCAACACTCGGCCAATTCGGATCAAAAGTCAAATTTTCCAAAGTTCCATCGCTGTGAATTAAAAACGTATCCTCAATTTTTGCTCCCGACAAACTCGGATTCCAAGCCACAGCCATATTTTCTGCCAAAATATCTGAAGTAGCCGGATTCGCCACAATTTCGCGCGCCAAATATCCGGTAGTTCCGCCTTGATGGTGTTCCGCAATTGCTTGAGGATATCCGTGCTCTTCGTAAGCAGTTTTAAGCGTATCGTAAACCGCATTCAGCGTTACTCCAGGCCGACACAAATTTAGCGCCGCTGCTTCAATTTCTCTAACTTTTCGGTGCAACTCTGAATGCTTTTCCCCAAGAAAATCGAAACAGACAAATCTTGTTAAATTTGCATACAAACCCCCTCCCCTGGCGCAAAATACTAACATTGCTTGTCGTCCAATTTGTTCGGCGGTTGCTGTGGCGTGGCGGTACAGCGGCAAACGCCTTTCTCCAGCAACTAAGGTAAGTGCTGGATGCAAACCTCTCGCCCACAATGCCTCTGCACCGGCTCCCGCTAGCTGATATTCTGTCCATGTGGGTTTGGCGGCGGAAAGTACCTCTGTCATCGCTTCGCTGGCTAAACGCCCGACTCGCCGGTATCGCTCTAATTCGCTTGACATCATTGTCTGTTTGCGGGATTGTAAAGATGCGATTATTGGCATTTCTTGGGAAGTTGGCCGATCGCTCATCACGTTACCGCCACCAGTAATTTGTTTGACAAAAGCTTCGCGCTGTGCAACATCTGCCCAAGGATAGATGTGCATTTGAAAGTTGGCTGGCAATTCCTCGTCCTGCAAGCGTTGAGCTTCGATTTCATCGGTGAGAACCCAAGCTGTTTCGGCGGTAATTAAAAGTTCTGCCACTCCGGTTTCTGCGGTTAGCAATACTGTATGAGAACCGCCGGCTGTGGCCCAGGCAAACCAGTCTGTACCGCGCAAGCGAAGGGCGATCGCTTTTGTTTCGGTTAAGGCTTTGCGGATGAATTCGAGTTTTAAATCGACTTCTTTGTTGAATGAGTTTATCATATATGAAATAAGAAAGAAGGAAGAAGGAAGAAGGAAGAAAATCACTGATTTTAGTTAACATTTGCTAAATCTAAAATCTACAATCTCTAAAATCTAAAATCTAAAATCTAAAATCTAAAATCGATAGATACTGCTTGCAATTCTTTAGCTTTTTCTTCGGGTAAAGCGTCGTTTGCAAACATTCCGGCGGCTAGTTCGGTTCCTGCTAAATATTTTAGCCGATCGCTCGATCGATAGGGCGGATAAAATTGGGCGTGCAAATGCGCTTCTGGATGGGGTTCCCCGTCTGTGGGCCCTTGAAACCAAGCCATCAAATAAGGGAAGGGGCGATGCCACAAACCGTCGTATTTGAGGGTGACTGTTTTTAAGGCTTTAGCGAGTGATTGCCGCTGTTTTTGGGTCAAATCGACAAATGTAGCAGCGGGAGTTATGGGCGCAATCCACACTTCGTAAGGGTAGCGGGCACAAGCGGGGACAAAGGCGATCGCCTCTTCGTCTAAATAAATAATTCGCTGGTTGTCGGAAATCTCTTTTTGAATCAAATCTTGCAGCAAACCGCTACTGTTTTTTTGATAGTAAACCGATTGACATTCTAACATCCGTGCCGGCACCGGTGGCACGAACGGATAAGCGTAAATTTGACCGTGGGGATGGTGCAAAGTTACTCCGACTTCGACGCCGCGATTTTCAAAGGGCAAGACGTATTGAATTTCGGAATTGCTGCCAATAACTGAAGTGCGATCTGCCCATACTTCTAACAATAATTCTAAATGAGATAACTCCAAAGAACCGAGGGAAGCCAGCGGATCTTGAGTGAAAACCACGACTTCGCAAATGCCTTTAGCTGGCAAAGTTTCGACAATATTTGCAGGTGCGTTTTTTGCTTGCAAAGTCAGCGAGGGAAAGCGGTTGTCAAACACTGCTACATCGTAATCTCCCGGCGGCAATTCTGTCGGAAACTTAGGGTTAATTGTAGCAGCCAGCGGGTTGTATTCCGGCGGCGGCATGAAAGTTCTTCCCTGACGGTGGCTGGCGTATGCTACCCATTCCCCCCGCAAAGGATGCCACCGAAAGTGCGGGTTTGCCTCTACGGGTTCATTGCTGGGACTTACGGCCGCGATACCTTTTGGGATTGGGTAGCGGCTGTACAGTGTGAGTGGGCGGCCGTCTGGTTTTAGCAATGTTTGGGCGTACATTTTTTGTAGGGGCGGGCGATCGGGTTTAATATATGTTAGGAGTATAACTTCGTGCTTTGAGAATCCGCCCCTACCTAAAGTCGCAAATTATTTTAACAAGTTTAGTTTGCAGTACCAACGTCAGCCGATCGTCCGCAAGTCCGCCAGGGGTTGAAACCCACGGGTTTTTTAGCTAAAGAGCTCGCTATGAGGACTAATGAGTTCTTGAGTCGTATCTAAGAGGACTTTAGCTTTGACAGGACTTACGCAGGCCTACTATATATAGTGTGCCAAAACAGGGATCTCCTTTTTCTCTCATCAAGAGTGAGCCTCACGAGATTAAAAACTTGATGGCTCAAAAAATCACCAATTCTCCTGTTTAACAAGATATAGCAGTAGGAAAGGATAGTGGTCAGACTAACTATATAGAAAGATTTAATAAGCTGTTACGCATTTAAACCATTAACGATCCAGGTAAGGTGCATCATTCGCGAACACTGACTCTACATGGGAAACGCTTATTGACTGACGCACCCTACTATCTTTTCACAAAACCTTGCTCAACTAGGCTTATCATTAGATTTTGATTCAGGTACTTGACCAGCATTACGGACGTTAATAAATTTACCGAGCAGATCGAACCAAAAGGGCGCACCCATCGCTATAGCCCCAGCACTCAACAGCCAACCAAAGATAAGTTTGATGATTCCGAATACCCAATCCCAAGGTTGAGGTTTAGCGGGATATCGGGGATTTACTTGCTTGTTAAATTGTTCCATTGTAGACCAGCCAAGAGGCATAGTTATATTATCCAAGCCTGCATTAAGGTCCTCAAAGCATTTGTTTTGTTTCTTTAATTTTTCCCTGGGATCATTCAATTTATTTGCCTCTATCAAACACTCGTCTATCTGCTTCTTGTTATTGCTAATAACCTTACTGGCAACTTGATTGATACTAGAGCGCAAAGCCGCATCTTTGTTTAATCTTTGAACGATGTAGAATGTATCAGCATTGATCGCCAGTGTAACTCCCAAGCCAATCAAAAAAGCAACCCCCTTAACATTCCGATTGTAGACACCAGATGCTCGCTCCATCGACTGATCGAACCAAATTCTTATCTCCTTTTCTAAAGACTTAATTCCCTTCTCACTAGCACTAGCTTTCCTTTGAGCTATTAAAGCGATAGAATAAATCCGCCGTCCTATTTCTGTATCTAGGTTTTTATTCTCCTTGATTGATTCTACGATGTCATCAATTGTTCCTGAAGGGTTAAAATCGTAATCATTTTGGATAATTTCCAGCAAGGTGGCCGCAAACATTTTTGAAGAAATATAGGAAGGGCCGACAGAACCTCGAATAATTTTTCTTTGATTCAGAGATCGAATCAGAGAATGATCCCACAGCTTATTAGCAATTTTTTGGCCTTGTATAGCGGACGGATCATTTGCTTCAGTGTCACCAAGTAGAATTTGGATGGCTTCTTTTAATTGTTTAGCTCTCCATTCTAGAACTGTAGCAATTAATTCTTGAATGCCTGAAACTAAAAGACTGAGAGTTAAGTAAATGAAAAACAAGCCAATAGCCACATCCAACATCGCCGGGAAGTTCATAGTTTAAAACCTCTTTACAGAAGGAGAAAATTAGTATTGACAATCAATTTGGAAAGCGATCGCACCTTTCACTCTCATCTCCTGTTGTCTGGTGAAACGATGGAGAGGTGACGAGGTGCGATCGTTCTGCAAATTCACATCCTATGCTTTATAGATGCGATGCAACCAAATTGTGTCCGCTTCTTTTTCGGCTTGAGAACCGCTCATCGAAGAGTAGCGAATCTGTGCTTCACCTATACTCCAACTATCACAGCAGGATGTAATTGCTCGTTTGGAATACTCTAGACCTTCTCCTTTTTTATTGTTACCTCCTGGCTCATTCCTGTCATACCTCCCCGGATACCACTCTCCGTAGGGATCGTTGACAATAAATCCGCTGTCGGTGTAACCATTGACAACCATAATATGACCTACTTCAGTAAAAAAACCGTGTACTATACAAAGTTTTCCATCATCAATTGCTTCGCGGATGTCCTTGAGAGTACCTTTTTCAGTTAGATCGTCTTGGATGCCATCAAAACTTTCAGCTAGACCTTTTAACCCCCATGTAGTAAAACGATTCCAACCATTATCAAGAGCACGTGTATAGAGTTCGTCTTCAAATTGACGCTGGCTGCCGCGACCTCGCATCCCCCAGTACCAAAGGCACATAGCTAGCGATGTCACGTTACAAGCTGTGTAGGGAGCAAACTTATTGTCTAGTTGAGAGAAGTATGGAACGTCCTTAATAACTTTCATGATTTGACCTCACAAGTTTTTGGATAATACTGAAACAATTGCGACCGAAAGAAATCCGGGTAGGAGGAAAAAGCGTAAGCCAGATATAGGCTCAAATTATCTGAGCCTATAAGCAGCAAATTGAATCACCTGCAATCAGACAAATATCATCAGCATTTCTATTTGCAGCGGTGAAACTAACAAAAGGTGCTTAATCGTCTGAAGATAAAACCAAATCCTTGAATTTATCCCAAGGAAACAGAGATCCGGGATCTTCGCGACGATCAGGATCTAGCTTTGCGTGCGATACTATATGGCGAAGATTGGGATACTTAGCCCAACAATAACGAATTATCTTTGCAGTAATAGCAACCTGCCAATCTGAAAAAGGATCAATAGGACTAGGTTTTTGTGTATTCACAAGTTCGATTCCCAAAGACCAATGATTGACTCTGACTCTGCCACCATTAACATCAGGGTGTGATGCTTTGTTTTGAACGTGCCATGCAGCAAGGGTTTCTGGCGCACAAGCCCAAATCTTTTGACCGTGTTCAGGCTCATTTTCATCCGGAACAAGCCAATGGAAACTAGCTTTGCCATCTCTAATTACCGAAATTGCACCTTCGGAGTTAGAGCCTGCTGTTGCGTGTATTACAACTGCTTTAATGCCATCAATGGGGTGTACATCTCGTTGACTCGTACATCCTGACCAATAATCCCGGATTCCCGGATACCAACTTTCAGGAATTAAAACGTCGAGCGGACGATCGGTGCTGGGAAGATCAAATTGGTAAGTTTTTGGATCTGCCATTTCTTGATTCCTTGCTTTAGGATTAGTGGAGAAATCATTTCTGAAATCTATTCGACTTCAATCAAAACCGAAGCCCGATCGCCCTGTCGGTGAGAAAAAGTGAGTTCCTTTTGTAAAGTTTTTGTAAGGTTTCCTGAAACGCTGCTGGTAAGGGGGTTAGAAGCCAGCAACACCTAAAATAATCAGTCAAGGTAGTGGCGATGAGACGAGAAGAAGCGCTTACCATAGTCGATCGGCTTTTACAAGCTGCTAACCACGGACAAAAACTTAACGATCTGCAATCTGCTGTATTTCTGGAAACTTGGGCGGAACATTCCTACTCGGAAATTGCCCAGCAGCTAGGTTACGAATACGACTACATCAAACAAGTGGGTTCGCATTTGTGGCGAAGTCTGTCTCAAATCTTGGGCGAACCAGTCTCCAAGTGCAATATTCAAGCTGTTTTGCGTCGCTACGAACAATCGCAACAAGCTAAGCAAGATGACGGTGAAGCGATCGACTTTTCCCGGTTTTACGAGCGTCAAGAACTGCAAACGCTAGAAAGTTGGATGATTGAAGAGCCCTATCGTTTAATGGGTATTTTTGGACTCGGTAGCATGGGTAAAGCTGTCGGCTGTGTTAGTTTTATAATTGTTGTCGGCATCGATCGAGATAAATTGTAGCTATCCGATCGGATTTAGGTGCACAAAATCCTCAAACAGTTGTGCAGTTTCGGCGAACTTTTCCCGATTGTAGAGCATCCAGGCACTTTCAAAAGCTGTTTTCGCGATCGACTTAGCCGCTCGAATTTCCGGCAGTTTGTAGTCAGGACTTTAGTCTTTTTAATGAGGGCGAAAGTCCTGACTACGATCGCAATTCCCAATTACCCAGTATATTTATCGATCGACCATTCGATCGAGCTTTTCCTTAACCAACAAGTCTAACAACGAGCGCAACACAAACAAACCACCGAATCCCGAAACCGCAAAAGCGGAGATCGCCCCCGTTTGATATCCGCCCACTAGCAGCACTGCACCCGACAAAAAGACAAAACCAGTCAAACAAGCGAAAATTAGAGTTTTCAGGGCTAAATTAATGCGTTTCAAGGCTCTTTCGCTCTCTAGATTTCGCACTCTAATTTGCAGTTCGCCCTCTTCAATTCGCTGCTCCAAACGGTTGAGATAAACTTGCGATTTGCTCGGCTGTCGTAACTTATATGTAATAAAACTTCGCGCTTGCCTTGCCAATTCTCCGATCGCATTTCCCCGCCCCTTGCTCACCGCAATACTCTTGACAAAAGGCTGAGCGGATGCTAGGAAATTGTAGTCAGGGTCGAGAGTTCTAGCAATGCCGTCGAGAGTCGTCACGGACTTGACAATAAACATCATTTCTGCAGGCAAGCGAAACGGTTGCTGCTCAAACATGATGTAAAGTTCGTTCTTAATTTCATTAAAAGCTTGAAAGTCGATCGGCTTATCAATAAACTTATCCAACAGAAAAGCAATCAACCTGCGTACCGGCATCATATCCGGCATCCGCTCAACTAAGCCGATCGTAATTAAAGTATTGAGTACCTCGTCAGTATCCTTTCTCATCACAGCAAAAAACGTTTTGACCATTTGGTCTTTAGCCAGAGACTTCACCTCCGCCATCATCCCAAAATCGTAAAAAATCAAGCTACCATCTTCTGTCACCGCCAAATTTCCCGGATGGGGGTCAGCTTGAAAAAAACCGTCAATTAACAACTGTTTCAAATAACAGCAAATTCCAAGTTGATTGAGCTTCACAATATCGACTCCAATCGCCTCTAAACTAATGCGGTCGTCCACCTTAATCCCTGGTGCGTATTCTAGAGTTAGCACTTTTTTAGTAGTGTATTGCCAGTAGACTTTGGGGACAATAATCTGAGGATATTCTCGAAAATTTTGGCTAAAGCGATCGGAATTTTTACCTTCTTGCAGGTAGTCAATTTCTTGATATAAAATCTTAAAAAACTCGTGATAAATAGATTCTAGGTCGTACTTGCGCGTCCCAGGCAAATAGCGATCGCAAAAACGCATCACTTGGCGCACCGCCTTGACATCCAAATCAAATAAACTTTCCAAACCGGGACGCTGCACCTTTACAATCACATCTTCCCCGGTGTGCAGCCTTGCTTTGTGTACCTGTCCCAGACTCGCAGCAGCCAGTGGCGACGGGTCAAAATCGCGGTACAAAGCATAAATATCCTTGCCTAACTCTGATTCTACAAGAGCGATCGCCTCTTCGGAACTAAACTGAGGAACCCGATCTTGCAACTGTTCGAGTTCCTTGACATACTCAAGCGGCAGCAAATCTGCGCGAGTCGAGAGAGACTGCCCGATTTTAATAAAAGTCGGGCCTAAATTCAGCAAAGTATTGACCAACCAATGAGCGCGAATTCTTCTAGTTTGAGGCGAATTATTTTGCAGCAGTGCGTCCCACCACAAAAAAAACATAAACTTTCCCGCCGCTGCAAAAATGTCTATTTGCCGTGCCAGTGGCGAATATTTAGAACGTTGCCAACGCAGGGTTTTAGGTGCAGCTTTTGTGAGCATAATATTGGCGATCGAATTCCATGCACCGTGACAATTTTTAGGGACAATCCAGGACGCAGAAACCGGCTTGTACGAAAAGACGGGTTGCAGGCCTTTGAAACAGTTAAAAAACTCAGTTTCTTTGGTCTATACTGCGTAATACAGCGGATTCCAGGTTTATAAAGTACACCCCAGAAACCGGGTTTCTTCTGGATTTCTCGCCAGAAACCGGTTTTATTCAAGAAACCCGGTTTCTCTGTACTTCACTTACCTGGAAAGTGCTGTATCATCTCCGGCTATACAATTATAATTAAGTTCATAGTAAGTAATGCCAGTCCTGATTAATTAATAAATAGAGGACAGTCGTACTCACTAAAAACACGCGCTAATTACTGCCCAATAACCAGACATAATATCAGTCCTGGGTAAAATCAGCAATCGAGAACCGGCAATTTAGACAGCAACCAAACAAACAATTCAAAACAGAGGACTTGGTAGTGTTTACAACATTTCCAAATCTCCCTCTTCTGGCAAGTCTTGTCGTTTCGCCTGTTCGCGGCCAATTAAGAGCAGCTTCTCAACCGAACTATTCTTCTACATTACAGAGTTCCGCTGCAAATAGCGGCAGAGTCAGAGTAAAAGATGTGCGCCACAAATTGTCAGCTTCTAAACTTTCTGCCGGACAGCTAGATACATCAATAGTACCATTCAAGTGCTGCACTAAACACTTTACCAGAGCCAGCCCCAAACCCGTACCGGCGATAGCTTGGTCAGTAATGCCAGTGCCACGGCGGAATTTCTCAAAGATATGGGGCAAATCAGCCGCAGAAATGCCGCGCCCGAAATTAGAAATGCTCAGGACAATATAGCCGGCTGCCTCAGACACTTCCAAAACTACTGCCGTTCCAGAAGCAGAGTATTTTCCAGCATTCGTCAGCAGTTCCAGCAGTATCCGATTGAGAATGTCCGGGTCAGTTTCCCAGCAAGGGGCCAACTTGGGCAAATCCACCTTCAGAGTCAATTGCTTATCCGCCCACTGTTTTTCAAAATCCCTAACTAAATCTTGAAATAAACGGTTGAGATCGATTTTGATTAGAGAAATTGGGACTTGCTGAGGCTCAAACTGCTTGAGGGCCAGCAAATCGTTAACCAGAGCAGTTTCCTTAGAACACTGCTGTTCTAGAATGTCGAGATACTTAGTCCGATTCGCTGACGGCTGTTCAGCTTGTTTGAGCATCAGAATCGCCAGCTTCATGATTGTTAAAGGGGTACGCAACTCGTGACTCAGAGTGCTGAGAAACTCGTCTTTAACCACCTTCAATTTCCGCATTTGCTCTAGCTGATTGGCAGATTGTTCGTACAGTTTCCCCTGCACGTCGAGACTTTGCTGCAACTGAGCGTTTCTGTCTAAGACTACGGTTTGCAATTCCTTAAGCGTTTGAGTTTGGATCATCATCTTGCTCGCTTGAGCGCTGACTGATTCGAGAACTTCTAGTTCTTCCGGGTTCCAAGTGCGCGGCTTCGAGTGCTGCAAAACCAAGAAACCCAAAACTGTTTCGTGGCAGCTACCGCCCGTGATGGGAACCAGCAGCAAGCCGCGAATGCCTTGGAGTTTCAAAATTTCTGTGGCTACTTCTTGTTCTTTGGCGATTAATTCGCCTGCATCAGCGAGGGCTAGGGGTCGGGGCGCACTGTGGAATGCTTGGTGGCACAAATTAGATTCTGACAGCCAAAAACCTGGATAGTTATTTGGTTTTGAGTTGGGGATTTTGGATGGGGACTTAGCAGTTTTATCCTTGTTTTTTCTTCTGGATGTTGAGCTTTTTTTTTCGACTGCGCTTTGTGTTATTGCCTGTTTATTTGGATCTTTTTTTACAACCGATTCGCAAACTAATTCGACTTTCGCTTTGGGAGTTTGATTGGGGGAGCGAGTTGTAAATAGAGGATCTGTATATTTCAATAGGAGGATTTGGCCTCTATCTACTTCCAGGGTATCGACGGTATTTTGAATAACTTGCTGCAATATTCGATCGACTTCTGAATTGGGGTCGTCCGAGGCAGCAACTAACCTGAGTAGATTTTTGTATTTAGCTTGTTGCTGTAACTGTTCGTTTAAGCTGGCAATTTCTTGAGTTTTTTGAATGTGAGAAATCGCGCTGCCGATCGCGTCTGATGCTGCTTCAAGGCGCTGCAGATCGGCTACCGACCAGTCGTAAGGTTGCGACTTACCAACAATCATCATGCCATTTACAGCCCCTCCAAATCGCGCAGGCCCTGCTAAAATTGCCCGAAAAGGCAGCGGAGTCACAGGGGAATTGGGCGATGAAGCTGCCGGAATATCAAGATAGTCGGATATCGCCACTATCTCTCCGTTTGCTAGGACGTTTGCCCAAGCGGGATGTTCGAGTGATATGCTAGGCGGTTTTAATTCTGTCGTTTGGGGGTGTTCCGGTGCTTGAGTGGAACCCGCAACATCGGCAACATAAGGGAGATTGCTCCAATTTTGCCAGTAAGCGTTCGGATGTACTACTTTCTGGTCAACCACAGCAGTAACCAAACAGAAATCTGCCCGCCATGCAGCCCCCAAAGTATTGGCTATTTGCAGCAGCAGGAGTTCTCGATCAAAGCTGGTGGCGAGAATTTGGCAAATTTGTCGCCCGAGAAGGGCAGGATCGACCTGGTACTGCATAAGACGATCCAGAAATTTTGGGACTGAGACTGATTCTGCGATTTGCGGTAAATGCAATGTGCAAGACTCTGACGGCGATCTGTCGATCGAAGTAAAGTCTTGATTTCTCTGGCGATCGATCATGGCAACCAAGCCTTTATTCTAAGATGTTTAAGCCGACTACCGCTGCAACAAATATAGAACCTCTCCATAACTGTCGGCTTAACCATTATGAGTCTGCTTTCTGTGTTTGTGGAGCCGATCGGCGGGTGACTCGATATGTAAAAATATACCCAGATATGACCGAGTTCTATTTTCCTGTTTTCTACGCTTGGATCTGTACGGGATGAACTTTGCCATCCTTGACCGGATGATTATCAATCCCATTCCCCTAATTTTGACCCCCTCGCATCCAGGATACCCGCCACGTGATTCATCCGTCCAAAAATCAAAAACCTGTATCCGATGAAACTTGCCCCCGAATTGATCTGTGGGGTCGCCTCTAAAATCTAAAATCTAAAATCTAAAATCGATTGACGGTTATTAGTAGTATGAATCTTTTCTAGAGACCGCTTAGTGACACCCATCTTCTCACTGTGTGATGTTTCCTATTTAAGTTTGTGATACTAGCAAATTTTTATTGTGATACAAATCCGCCGATCTAGTAACGCCGATCGCAAAAATTCAAAATCCCCAAATTATCACTCATAACGCCGGCTGAGAGTTTCCGAGTTTTGACTCAAAAACTCATTTTTCACAACACCTAGAGCAGCGCGGCGAACTCTCTTGTTAAATTTATTTATTTTGTGCTTCCTGTTGGGCTTTATCGCTATTTTGGCGATAAAGTGCCGTCCGGTTCTGAGCTGTGGTGTAGCGGGGATGTTTGGAAGGCACGGCTGCCATCAAATCGGAAGCTTGCTGCCACTTAGCAGCTACGACTAACCAATCCTCGCGAGATTGAGCGGTTTTGCCCTCGGTGGCTGCTTGTTCGGCTACTCGCACTGCTTGTGCAAAAGAGTCACCAGCAGAATTAACAGTCTCCTTAGAAATTTTCACAGCAGGTTTTGCCTCCGAGGGAGGAGCACTGGCAACTGCTTGGGTGCTGGCTTGTTTAGTGTTTGGCACTTGGGAATTAAGTCCTTTGTAGATGGCGGCCGCTGCAGCGAGCAACAGCACGCTCAAGCTGATGCCGCCGACGATACCGCGCTGAAATTGTTGCGGTTGCTGCATCGATCGAGGTATAGCCATTCTTGGCAAAGCCCGCTTGCCTCCCACAGCTTGTCGTTCGTGATGGGCTGTGGCTAAACGCTTGAACAAATTCGGCTTTCGGAGTTTAATTTCTTGAGACCACAACAGTTGATTTTCGGGATCGCGGCTAATTTCTTCCAGCCACAGCAGTTGGTGTTCTCGGACAAGCCGGCTGTTGATGTTGACTCGGCGAATATTGTGGGGCGAAATGCGTTCCAAAATTGCTCGGACTCGATCGACCAAACTAGACTCTTCGAGCAATTGGGGCGTTGCAGCTTCGCACAGCAGTTGCAACACCCCGTCTGCAAACACAGCTCGGGCCCTGACCCCTACCTGTGCCAGTTCGTCATTAAGGATTTGAATAATCGATGCAACCGAACCCTCGCGAGCTTGTCGAGCAATGTCATCTATTGGATTTGCCATAAAACTATGTTGACGCTTAGCAACTGTTAATTGTTAACCCAAAGTCTCGGATCTAATTTTTATTCATACAGGTTATCACTGACACTGCCAGGTTAAAATGAACAGATGCAAATCTTGCATACCGATCCACTTAAAATTATCACCACAGCATCGAGCGAGGCTAACAGGAAATAAACTATGGGTAAAGTAATTAGCGGTCAAATTTTTGTTGTAGACGACAACATCGATACAGATCAAATTATCCCTGCCGAATACCTGACCCTGGTTCCCTCGAAGCCGGATGAGTACGAGAAACTAGGCAGTTACGCGATGATTGGGTTGCCCGATCGCTATGGTAAGTTTATCGAATCCGGCGAACAGAAAACCCGGTATCCGATTATCATAGCGGGCGAAAATTTTGGCTGCGGTTCTTCGCGGGAGCACGCTCCGATCGCTCTGGGGGCTGCAGGTGTCACAGCGGTGGTAGCTTTGTCTTACGCGCGCATTTTCTTTCGCAATTGCTCGGCTACTGGCGAATTGTACCCGATCGAATCAGTCGAGCGGCTTTGCGACTTGTTTGTAACGGGCCAAGAAGTGACGATCGACTTTACAGCAGAGGTAATTGTCAACCACACTCTCGATCGAACTTTCTCGCTCAAGCCGTTAGGAGAAGTAGGGCCAGTAATAGATGCCGGAGGGTTGTTTGACTACGCGCGCCAAACCGGAATGATTGCGGCTCGCTCTTAACTTTTAAACCCCCTGCAATGTCAGGGCTGTTTCGGGGCAGCCACGGGGAGTAGGGGTCGGATTGCCCCTACAGAAAACGATGATTTTGACTCTTGTAGTGCTACCCCTACTCCCCGTGCCTACCCTCCCCATCCACGATTTGCTCGTGTTTCAGAGATTGGGGCAGCCACGGGGGGCAGCCCCTACAAGAGGATGAAACAGCTCTGCCTGCAATGTAAGGTGGACGCCTGGGCGCACCTTACGAATATCTCCCTCCTCAAACCCCTGCAATGTGGGGTGAGTGCCAATTTTCTCAAATCGAGTCAATAAAATTCAATAAAATACGTTGGTGAGCAATCCCAAAAGGTCGCACATCTCCTGACTGCTCAGAAAAGCATTTGCCGGCCCGAATCTGCTGGGGTGTCAACAACTTCATATCCCAACCCTCAAGCAAAACTAAATCCTTGACATCCGCACTAAGTTGTGCATAAAAAACGTGGCGAACAACATCTTTTTCGACATCACAACAGAAAAAAGAAACACTTGCAGGAGCATAGCCAATTTCCTCTGATAATTCCCGCACTACAGCAACTTCCGGCGTTTCCCCCGGTTCCAAGTGTCCGCCAAACAAAGCCCAATGTCCGGGATACCTGATATGAGGAATATCGTCTCGCAACTGACAGAGAAACTTGCCGTCTTGGTACAAAATCGCGATCGCAACGTGAATTTTAGTCATTTGTTAAAAAGCAGAAAGAAGGAAGAAGGAAGAAGGAATAAATTGCTGTAGGGGCGGGTTCACCAACATCTGTAAAACCCACCAAAAATCTAGGTAAACCCGCCCCGACCATAATATTATGGTTAATGAACTTTGAGGATAAATAAACAGATCCAAATCGCCCAAGCGCAACTATAAACCTTTGATTTTTATGAAATAGAATCACTTAATGAAATAAATTATAGCGGTTCTCAAGCGTGGTGAAATATGGGGGCGAACCCTAGGCCCACGGCTCCCTATGACCACCTCATGTTACTGAGAAAGGCTATAGCATCTTCCTATTTTTATTTAGTTGCCGCTGGAGTGCGCTTTAATTGTTCCATTTCCTCAACATAAACTTCACCTAAATCTTTTCCGGCCAAATCCTTCAGAGTAATACTCTTGTAGCGGACTTCTCCCTTCAGCAATACTTCATCGCCAAGCTGGGGCAACTCTTGCTTGGTTAAAATCCAAATACTGCCAGTACCATCCTCAAGTTGATAAGCCGCAGTCCCCACAAACGGAGCGCGATTTTCCACCTTTCCCCGGAGATAAACTTCACCATCGACTTGTCGCTTTTGTTGAATGTCGCCAATGCTAGCAACATTAAAACCAAGATTAAGTTGAGACATGGGTAAATTGCCGCAACTGAAAAAACCGCTGGCGAGGATTAGCGACAAAGAGCTGGTACAGAATCTTTGAACCCAAACTTGCTTAATTGCAGTAGTCATTGTCAACTGATTTGAGATGTGAGATACGACTTACTTTAACAGAATCCCCAGAATCGATCGCAAGTAAGAAATTTCTCTAGTGTAGTCCTTGGCGGGGATTAAGCTAAAATCTAAAATCATCAGCCCCTAACCCAGAGTCTACAATGGATGCCAAAACTGCTCAAATACTAGATGGCAAAGCTTTAGCGACAAAGATTCAAAGCGAGCTGAGCGATCGAGTCCGCGCCCTACAACCCAAAAAGGGTCGTCCTCCGGGACTTGCGGTGCTGATGGTAGGGGACAACCCAGCTAGCGCAGCCTATGTTCGCAATAAAGAGCGAGCCTGCGCTAAAGTTGGGATAGCTTCCTTCGGCCAGCATTACCCAGCCAACGCTACTCAAGCCGAACTAGAACTTGCAATTCGTGCACTCAACGAGGACGATCGAGTAGACGGCATTTTAGTTCAATTACCGCTACCAGAACACTTAGATGCAATTTCGCTGCTGTACCAAATTGCCCCCGACAAAGATGCTGACGGACTTCACCCTGTAAATTTAGGCCGTCTCGTGCGTGGCGAGGAAGGTTTGCGGAGTTGTACTCCCGCCGGAGTGATGCGGTTATTGCAGGAATACCAGATTGATTTAAAAGGAAAAAACGCCGTTGTTTTGGGACGGAGTATTTTAGTAGGTAAACCGATGGCGCTGATGCTTTTAGAAGCCGATTGTACTGTTACTGTAGCTCATTCGCGATCGCAAAACCTAGAATCGATTACCAGCCAAGCTGATATCTTAATAGCCGCAGTCGGCCGCACAGAAATGATTACAGCTAATATGGTCAAACCTGGATCGGTAGTAATTGATGTCGGTATTAACCGCGTCGTCAATCCAGACGGTACGAGTCGTTTAGCCGGAGATGTTGATTTTAATGCGGTTAAAACAGTAGCCGAATTTATCACACCGGTGCCGGGAGGAATCGGGCCGATGACTGTTGCTATGCTTTTGGAAAATACCGTTTCGAGTTACAGCATCAAGTAGTCATTAGTCATCATTACAAATACACTTAACGTAGGGTGCGTCGCTTGCAGAAAATTTCCGTAAAAAATCGAGTTTTGAAGAAGCGACGCACCTGACGATGTTCTCGAATTTGAATATTTGCGATCGCGACGCACCCTACGGTTTTACAGCCACAACGCGAATTCTGCGATAATCTGCACTCCAATTACCATCGCGGTACAGCGCCGATCGCAAACGCTTTGCAACTGCGTTAATTACCTGCGATCGCACATCATCAGACAACCCCGACAAAAACCCGCCAGCAAACATTTCAATCCAATTTACCATACCCGCGCTGCCACCTTCTAGGCGAGTCGGGCGATCGAACAAAACCGCATAACCCACATCAAATCCCTGCTTTTCCAAAAGCCCAGCATACTCGCCAATACTCGGAAAATACCAAGGATTAAGCGCTTCAGGCTCAAGCGGGCCAATTTCTGACAAAACACTCAAAAGTGCCCGGACGATCGCCCCCACGTTCCCCTTACCCCCAAACTCAGCCACAAAACGCCCTCCCGGCTTCAGCGCTTTTGCCACACAATCGATCGCAGCATCCGGCTGTTTAATCCAGTGTAAAACCGCATTAGAAAACACAGCATCTAACGGCTCTTCTACTTGAAAACTCCTCGCATCTGCGACAGAAAAGTTAATGTGAGGATAGTTAACATTTGCCGTAGAAATCATCGACAAAGATGAATCAATCCCATACACAAAAGCCCCACTTTCAGCAATCTTTTCAGTTAACTGTCCCGTACCGCAACCTAAATCTAAAATACGTTCACCAACCTTCGGAGCCAGTAATTTCAAAAGCGATTCGCCGTATTGCCAAACAAAAGCGTGCTGTTGTTCGTAGAGATTTGTATTCCAAGAATCTTGTGTCATCATAACTACTCTAAACCTTTCATCTCTCTCTGTGTTCTCTGTGTACTCTGCGGTAAAAAAAAATCCTTCTTCACAAAACCAACCAACTTATTTGTTAGCGAGTTGGGCTATCGCAAGTCCCTCGATTCGGCAAACCCTAATATTTTCCAAAATCCGCGCTCCCTGCTTTTCATAAAAAGCAATTCCCGGCGCATTGCCAGTATTAACAGTCCATTCAATCCGCCCGCAATTTGTGGACTCAGCAATTTGTGCTAAATACTTTAACAGCGCTGTACCGACTCCCATACCGCGCATAGGAGCTTGCACAAATAAATCATCAAGCCAAAGACACGGCTGCGTCAATAAACTTGAATAGGAGGAATAAAAAAGAGCAAATCCTACCGCTTTTCCCCCAACTTCCGCCAACAAAACCCGCACTAGCGGAGGTTGGCAAAACAACGTTTGCTGCAATTTATCTGCTGTTGCTGCTAAGAAATTTTTAGCTCCATCAAACTCGCTTTTCTGCGAAATAAAATCCACGATTAATTCCAAATCTGCCAGCTCTGCTTCTCTAATTTTGATATCCAAATTAGCCATTGTTTAATTCTCAAATTCGCCTATTAATCACTGTATGAAATATCATCATCAATGTCCAATATATGTTTAACTAACCACTTATACTTTTAAAATATAAATGATGGGGACTTATGGAACTTCGGCATTTGCGTTATTTCATTGCAGTTGCAGAGGAATTGAATTTCACTCGTGCAGCGGAAAAACTGCATATTGCTCAACCTCCACTGAGTCAACAAATCCAGCATTTAGAGGCAGAGTTGGGGTTTCAACTGTTTCAGCGAACCAAGCGGACGGTGCATTTAACGGCTGCGGGACAGGTTTTTTTCGAGGAAGCCGGGAAAATTCTGCAGCAAGTCGATCGAGCAATTCAACTGGGCCGACAAACCAGTCGGGGCGAACTCGGCCAACTGACGATCGGCTTTGTGAGTTCCGCAGCACACAACGTGGTTCCAGCCATTTTGCAAGCCTTTCGCACTCGGTGTCCCGCCGTTAAGCTCGAACTGCACGAACAGACGACAAACGAACAGTTGCAGCGGCTGCGGTTCGGGCAAATTGATATCGGCTTCGTGCGTCCTCCGGTTGAGGAAGACGGGATAAATTCTGAAATCGTTTTTCGAGAACCGCTGATTGTGGCATTGCCAGAAACGCATCCGGCGGCCGATCGCACGCATCTTGAATTACGCGAACTTTCCACGGAACCGTTCATTTTGTTTCCGCGTTCCCAGGCTCCGGGACTCTACGATGCGATCGTCAGTCTTTGTCAACAAGCAGGTTTTAGCCCTCGCGCAGCTCAAGAAGCAATTCAAATGCAAACCATTGTGAGTCTGGTAGCCGCCGAGATGGGAGTGGCGATCGTCCCGGCGTCGATGCAAAATTTCCAGCGCAGCGGGGTTGTTTACAAAGCGTTACCAGAATCAACCTGCATTGTGGCGATCGCTCTAATTTGGCGCAGCGATCCAACGGCGGCGGTGCAGCGGTTTTTGGAAGTCGCCAGACAAATCAGCGGATTTGAGATTTGAGATTGTAAATTTTAGATTGACTGGCAATTTGACAAACTTATCAAAACTCAAAGATTTTCTGTGCAACAAC
Source organism: Microcoleus sp. AT8-A3 (assembly GCF_036705675.1). Lineage (NCBI taxonomy): Bacteria > Bacillati > Cyanobacteriota > Cyanophyceae > Oscillatoriales > Microcoleaceae > Microcoleus > Microcoleus sp. AT8-A3. The sequence goes on along the minus strand of NZ_JAUBVD010000045.1, from coordinate 19,759 downwards.
ACCCGTAGAATGATTAATTGATGCTCGGAGTTCGAGCAACTACTGCCGTAAAAGTCGGCACGATGCGACCTGAACGGCTCACAATATCCCATATAAATATTAAGTACAAGAGAGCAAGGGATGGTATTGGCAACAGAAATGGGTTCGTCCCAACCGGAATCCTCTTTCGATTTATCTACTTATCTAGTCAAGCGAAAAGAGGCGATCGAGGTAGCTCTCGACAGTGCACTGCCGGTCATCTACCCAGAGAAAATTTACGAAGCAATGCGCTACTCGCTGCTAGCGGGGGGCAAGCGCCTGCGTCCGATCCTGTGTCTGGCTAGCTGCGAACTGGCCGGCGGCACTACATCTATGGCAATTCCGACAGCTTGCGCTTTGGAAATGATCCACACCATGTCGCTGATCCACGACGATTTGCCGGCAATGGACAATGACGACTACCGGCGTGGCAAACTGACGAACCACAAAGTCTACGGCGAGGATATCGCCATTTTGGCTGGCGATGGTTTGTTGACCTATGCTTTTGAATTTATCGCCACTAAAACTGAGAACGTACCCCCCCAACAGGTGTTGCAGACGATCGCCCATTTAGCGCGGGCATCGGGTGCTGCTGGACTCGTAGGCGGTCAAGTGGTTGATTTGGAATCGGAAGGAAAGACAGATGTTTCTCTGGAAACTTTGAATTACATTCACGCTCACAAAACAGGCGCGCTGTTAGAGGCCTGCGTAGTTTGTGGGGCAATTCTGGCTGGGGCTTCGGCTGCGGATTTGCAGCGGCTGTCTCGTTTCGCTCAAAATATTGGGTTGGCTTTCCAGATCATTGACGACATTCTGGATATTACTGCTACCCAAGAAGAACTGGGCAAAACTGCTGGCAAAGATGTTCAAGCAGGGAAAGTCACTTATCCGAGTTTGTGGGGAATTGAGGAGTCTCGGCGCCAAGCTTCGCAGCTTGTTGCTGATGCTAAGGCTCAATTGGCAGTGTTTGGGAGCAAAGCTCTACCGCTGCTGGCGATCGCCGATTATATTACCAGCCGCAGTAACTAGAAATACTAAACACTATGCAGGAAATTTGCAGCGGCATTTTAAACAATCATGTACTCGTGGTTGCTTTGATCGCTTGTCTGGCGGCTCAGATCATGAAGTTGCCGATCGAGTTGGTCAAAAATCGCAAGTTTAATCTTCAGTATTTGGTAACAACGGGGGGAATGCCCAGCGCTCACTCGTCTTTTGTGGGCGCTTTGGCTGCTGAAGTCGGACAAACGATGGGATGGGAAAGTCCGGACTTTGCGATCGCTGCGATCTTTGCAATTATTGTCATGTACGACGCAGCAGGCGTCCGCCAAGCAGCAGGCAAGCAAGCTCGCATCCTCAACCAAATTATTGACGAGTTTTTTGAGGAAGATCACAACCTTAATGAGGCTCGCCTGAAAGAGTTGCTGGGACACACTCCTTTTCAAGTGCTTGTCGGTTTGGGGCTGGGAATCACTATTGCTTGGATCGCAGGGCCTGCATATTAGTTAACTGTTAACTGTTAACTGTTAACTTTTAACTTTTAAGTATTAGTTGTTGACTGTTAACTGTTAACTAATCACTACTGACCGAATTCTGCTTGCAGAATATCGTCGTTGTCATCGGCGATAGTGGCGACAATAGTGATAGCACGAGAAATTTCTCCGGTCGAGATTTCGGCGATCGTCCGAGTCGATATTACCGCAACTTGATTGTCAACAATGGCAAAATGAGATTCCAAAGTAGACAGCCAATTCATTTCTAGAAGTTTCCGCATTAATTGAGCTTCATTCTTCGCAGGCAACTGCAGTACAAAAGCCCAAACAGTCAAAGTATCATCTTCGGTTTCGCCGGTGAGTTGCACGAACACTTCAACACTGCCGTACTTAAACTTCCAAAGATGTCCGCCAGCTTCACTTTGACCGACCATCACTTTTTGGTCTACAGCCATGCTGGCGATGACAGTTTCAATTTCTTCTGCATAGGTGACGGCTGTGGCTTTTTCGACCTGCTCGGAGGCGATCGCGCTTTCCCTCGATAGGCTTTCTGCGGAAGCTGTTTGTATGTTCGGCTCGCTGGTAGTCATGATTATATTTAGATGGAAAACTATTCTAATAATCAGTTTACTTGCTAAAGCTTAAAATTATGACTTTAACCCTCTTTTGTCACTCTGGGAAATTAAAAATGAGACCAAAATTTTCAACTGTAGATAGATCAAGGATTTGAGCATTTATTTTCTAACAGAATGGCCCAAATCAAGGTTTTTGGTAAAAGTCTTATGCTATAACCATCCCAGATTATTTTATGCCGCAAGTGACAAAAGAGGGTTATGCTGACAAATAGGCTATCTGCCCGCAAACCATTAATCTGCTCAGAGAATAATTTCTAAGCTCGGTTAAGTTCCCTATTGATTTAGGTAACTCCCCTAACCTTGCGAGGCTAGTGACAAAATACCTCAAATAATGTTTTTGTGTTGTCAGCCTCGCAAGGTTACTGCGTAAGGGTTTGAGAATGTTGTATGAGTAGCCACAAGTTTAAATTTGAGGGAAAACCTCTGAGCCTCACAAAGAGCCTCTAAACATCTTGCACTGTCTCGGGTGTATCATAGAAGTTTCCCCCGCGAGTGGGGAAACAATTGAATGGAAACTTGAATTCTAGTGCTAACCCTTTGCCAATTACTTCTTTAGCTCCCTAATCGCTGGGAAAACTAATTGAGTGGAAACTCATAGGTTAAGGAATTACTCAACGCCTAACGGCATCAGACTCCTCACTCGCTGGGGAAAGTAATTGAATGGAAACACATAGCTTCCAGCAGCAAAGTTTCTACAGACAGCAGAACCGCCTCCCCACTAGTGGGGGAAACTAATTGAATCAGAAACCAGACTTTTCAACGTACCCAAAGGGACAGAAAATGGTAATTCGCCACAAATTGATGTTGATATGGGCGCCACTGGCGCTTTGCCTGGTTCCGATTTTACATGGCTGCACAATTACGGGAACCACCGGCGAGACCGCCACTATCGCTTCGCCCGGCGTTGCTTCGACTGGCTTCGCACCGAACAAGGTGCCTTCAACCGCAGAGCTAACAAAGTTGACAAAAGAGAGCCTGTTATCGTGGAACGAAGCCATCCAAGCCAAGGACTTCACACAATTTTACTCGACCATTTCTAAGGTGTGGCAACAGCAAACCACGGCGGAGAAATTGACGGCAGCCTCTAAGCCGATTACCGATGAAAACGAAAATGGTACGAATATCGAACCCTTTGTCAACGCGAGGGAACCAGTCTTCACGGCAGCACCAGCAATAGATAGTAATGGTGTGCTTGTCCTCCAAGGCTATTACCCCACCCCACCTACCCGAACAAGCTTCACCTTAAAATACTTACGCGAAGCGGATGCCTGGAAGTTGCTCGGAATTAATGTCATGTTAAACGATGAACCCCTTGCGGGAGATGCTAAGGACGCGCCCGCTGAAGATGTACCCGCTGAAGATGTGCCCGCTGAAGATGCGCCTGCTAAGGACACACCTTAACTCATGAACCTCACCAGTTGAAATGAGCTTATCCCCGCCTAAACCTCTAGCGGGATTTTTTCGACGGGTTATTAAGTATTTGTCGAAGTGAAAAAGATTTAGAAGACCGTCGAAAAAATAGCCACCACCTATTTTTTAATGTCTTACTTTTTGTCTTACGTCTAGTCTTACCCTTATCTCTACTCTCTAGCTTCTGATACATTTGAGTGCTGTCGATGTGAGAAGGGTGATATTCACTCACCCTCACCCTGCAACCTGCGCTCCCCTACCCTGCACCCTGAACACAGTGACTTTTTTGTCCTAAAATCCCAATTCAAAGATTGCTTTTTAGGATTTGATGTCGGGTTAGGCTATCGGAGTGTGAAGAAATTGTTTCAATCCTTAATAGGGTTTTAGGTTGTTTCCGACCAACTGGCATCACTGTATATTTCACTCCTGCATTTTGCGTAGGCACTATTCACCCTCAAGCTGGTTATAGCTAAGTTCCAAAATATTTAAAAGTTCACAAAAACAGTATAGAGGGTGTATAAATACTTACGAAAAACCACGGTTGACACAGTTAAAAAACAAAGATACAATTAAAAAGTTACCACTTAAAAAAACAAACAAAATGACTTCAAAAATTTGGGTTGAAGGCTGCAAGTATTCTGCTATAGTTGGTACCATTTTTGGGTTATTGTTACCCGGATTACCTTTGTTAGCTGCGCCTTCTGCTATTGGTGAGAACTTGAGTTCCACCTCTTCGGGAAATTTGTTGATCGCACAAGCTACCAGCCTTTGCGTGGATAATGACAAAATATATGAACACTTCTCAACAGCCAGCTATGAAATATCCATTTGTCAGGATGAATACGAGGTCAACTATCTAGTATATGTAAATAAGGGAAGTCCCGATGATTCCAATGTTCTTTTAGGCGTCGTTATGGGTGACGGAACTTATAGGGCAAAAGAGGTCACTGATAATGGAACAACATTCCTGTACTCGGTGGGAAGTTCTTTTCAAGTAAAAACCGAGGATGGTGAGATCGTTATAAGCGAAAAAACCTTCTAAAATTAAAAAATAATAATAAAAAAGCCCTCTACAGTAAAACTACTGTAAATTGCTTTTTAAATTAATATTTCTCAATCAATTCTCAGAACTACTCAACGCCTAACGGCATCAGACTCCCCACTCGCGGGGGAAACTAATTGAATCAGAAACCAGACTTTTCAACGTACCCAAAGGGACAGAAAATGGTAATTCGCCACAAATTGATGTTGATATGGGCGCCACTGGCGCTTTGCCTGGTTCCGATTTTACATGGCTGCAAAATTACGATGACCGCTGGCGAGACCGACACTATCGCTTCGCCCGGCGTTGCTTCGCCCGGCGTTGCTTCGACTGGCTTCGCACCAGACAAGGTGCCTCCAACGGCAGAGCTAACAAAGTTGACGAAAGAGACCCTGTTAGCATGGAACGAGGCCGTCCAAACCAAGAACTTTACAGAGCTCCATTCGACCATCTCTAAGCGCTGGCAAAAGGAAGTGACGGTGGAGGAATTCGCGGCAATCTTTAAGTCGTTTACCGATCTAGACACAAAAGGCACGAATATCGGACCTTTTGTCAACAAGATGGAACCAGTCTTCACGCCAGCGCCAGCAATAGATAGTGATGGTGTGCTTGTCATCAAAGGCTATTATCCCACCACACCTACCCGCATAAACTTCACAGTAGGATACCTACCGGAAGCAGATGCCTGGAAGTTAGCCCAGATTAGTCTCAATTTAGAAGAAGTGCCCGCCGGAGACGCTAAGGACGCGCCTGCTGAAGATTCGCCCGCTGAAGATGCGCCCGCTGAAGATGCGCCCGCTGAAGATGCGCCCGCTGAAGATGCGCCCGCTAAGGACACACCTTAGCTTATGAACCCCACCAGTTTAAATGAGCTTATCCCCGCCTAAACCTCTAGCGGGATTTTTTCGACGGGTTCTTAAGTCTTTGTCGAAGTGAAAAAGATTTAGAAGACCGTCGGAAAAATAGCCACCTGCCTATCCGGTCTAGGAAACCTAAAGCCGTGTGTCACACGCTTGACACTATTTAATGACCTTAGCGGTTCTAGTCTCTGGCTCAGGACATGCCCTTATCCCTCTTTTGTCACTCTGGGAAAATAAAAATGATACCAAAATTTTAAACTGTAGATAGATCAAGGATTTGAGCATTTATTTTCTAACAGAATGGCCCAAATCAAGGTTTTTGGTAAAAGTCTTATGCTATAACCATCCCAGATTATTTTCTGCCGAAAGTGACAAAAGAGGGTTAAATAACTGGTTCCGAGGCTATGCCAGGGAACCAGTATATCTCGCTTGTTGGCGGAGGCAGACGCAAGTTTGACTTGCAGAGCGGTTTCAACCAGGTTCGCGATCGTTTTTAAGCCTTGGGCTTAGTCGCCGCCGGCTTCTTCTCAATGGTATTCAAGCCGTTGAGGAACATGGGTACCAATTTCTCCATAAATGCCTGCGGGTCGCGGTTCCAGGCGCGCTGAGCTACATCGACTCTAGTCATTTGCAGATCCGGGGCCAGCAGGGTTCTGGGTAAGCGTTCCATCAGGTATTGCGGGCGTTCCCACATCGGCATGGTGTTGGCAATATCCACGAGGCGGGTGACGCGGCGGAGTTCTGCCCCCAGCATGATATCCATTCCCGATTCAAAAGCTGCTTGTTCGATCGCCACATACTTGCGCTTGGCCTGTTCCACCTTCTGGCGGTGTTCCGGGCTTTTGGCAGCTATGGAGCCGAGCCAGCGGTTGCCCCAGCGGACGTGACCAGCTTCTTCGGGAAAAATCTTTTCGATTGTTTCGCGGATTTTGACGTTTTCTGCGGTTTGGGGAGCCTGTTTGAGGGCGTGGATGTGCGCTGAGAAGTATTCGCAGCCCCGCTTTTCGGTGACGTTAATCGCGGCCAGGGAAGAAATTACAAAGTCTTCGCGGTTTGTGGTGGGGTCTTGTTGTTCGCTGTCATACAACCTTTCAAATTCGTCAATGTAGGAGACTCCCGGCGGCGTTCCCACATTTTGGCCGAGGTCTACCAGCAAGTCGGTGAGCCACATAGCGTGTCGCGCTTCGTCGGAAATGTGCCGGGAGAGGTCGCGCACGAGTTCGGCTGGTTCCCCGTTTAGCTGTTCGATCACCTCGGTGAGGTCTTTGCAACTGCGCTGTTCGCTGTAGCGGTAGCGGTTGAGGGTGATCAGGTGAATTTCGCGATCGCGCACTACATTAGCTAAAATTTCGCGCGCTCCCATTGCGTTGCGAAGCTTGCGGGGGTAGGCAACAGTCATGCTTTTATGTTGTTTTGTAAAGATACTTATATAAGTGTAACGCAGTTTTTTTGACAACCAATTACCTCGCAAGGCTGAAAGTTGTTGTGTTGCAGGCAGATTGAATTTTATACATACAATTTTTTTACTCGCAGATCGATCGACTAAAATAGTTTTGATTTGTCATTTACGCAAGCGTTCCGCGAGGCTCCCAAAGCAATCTCACGCACTCAAAACTTTTCAGGTTCCGTCGAGTCTGAAGCCTCAAGGCTAGCAGGCTCTTGTTGAAATTTGTGCATCTCCTCCACTTCCAGTCTCGCCAGCGTTGTCGCCGCATCCGCTAACTGTAAAGCCAGATTCATCCGACCAACTGGGTTTTTCTCTTTCCAAAGGTCTTTTGCCAAGAAATGCACTCGATAGCGAAACATTTTAATTGACTGTGATGGAATAACTTTAGCTGTCATGATTATAGTCTCTCTTCAACTGTAGCTAGGATGCGAAGCAGTACCCGTTCGGGTTCTAGATAGACAAATGTCAGTATGATTACTTGATCTTCATTGCTGATTGTGACATCCCAGGTGGCAGATCGCGGTTCAACCCGTTCATGCCTAACTATTACAGTATATTGTCCTGCTGCCAAGTCATCAAATCCCGCATCTGCCTCCATCAAAGCCACTGTCTCCTCGGCCAGTACCCGTCCGTCCCGATTTAGTAAAGTAATGAAGGCAATGCCATCAACTGAAGTCATTGCCATGTTATTTTGATTGCGTACCATCACAAAAATATCCGACATTATCTGCTAGTTGCTAATTGCTGCAAATTGCTAATTTACCACAACAGCAACACCGCGCAAGCAAGGCGGATAGACGGTCATCCGATTTGAGATTTGAGATTTGAGATTATGGACTTAATGGAAATAATAACAAGACTAAATTATATGCACACTCTTACTGAAGATGAATTTCATTTAGAAGCAGAGCCTTTCCTTCGGAAAATTTTTGTTCACGACAATCCGTTTAACCAACCTTTCACATCACAGGTGATAGGACGAACAATTATCTATCCTTGTGACGGTGAAAATGACCTTCTCCTGATTGACGCACTAATTAACGCAGCAGTAAATTTAGGTGATACTGGCTCCTATATCTCACTACTACCTACAGGATACCCAAGCGATCAACTCACTCACTGTTATATCTCATTATCAGAGTTTCTTGAGGGGTACTCTGGAACAGAAGAAGATAGGCTAATTGGACCGACGTTGGGTATAAATCCTTATACTTCAGACAGTGTTATTTATTCAGCCCAAGGTAAGTGGGGGCTGATGAAATCACATGAACGTTTTGGATTGCTGGGTGGATCACTAGAGTTTATCGAAGAGATTCGAGGATATGTCCCGGATTTAGACAAGCAGGTGTATGGTTTGTTTAAGCGTTTGCGAGACCTTCTGTTGGCTTGTGGTGTGAATCCCCCAGACATCACTCGAAATAAATGGTTGCCAACGTTGTTAACCCATGTGTATGGTTCTCAAGTCGCTGAAAAGTTGTTGTTGGAGGAGACAGAGCTACCCTAGAGCGCAGGTCTATCAAAGATTAGTTCAGAAGCTAATGTGGGTTAACCAAATTGAATAAGTACAGCACGGTTATGGAAGCTCACAGATCAATACACGAAGGATGCCACCGGACTGGATATAAAATTTTGAGTTCGCATAAATTATTAAAAAAGGTCGCCCTTGCAGGCGACCTTTTTTTCGATTAGACATCAACGACAAACAATGAGAATTCTCAATTGTTCAGGTTGGATTATTAACTATCTAACAGTCGTAATACAAAGCAAACTCGTAGGGGTGAGGACGCAGCCGCATCGGGTTGACTTCATTGTCGAGTTTGTAGGAAATCCAGGTTTGGATGAAGTCTTCGGTAAATACGCCGGTTTCAGTTAAGAAACTGTGGTCTTTTTCTAAAGCTTCTAAAGCGCCTTCCAAGGAACCGGGAGTTGAAGGAATCTTGCTCAATTCTTCAGGGGAAAGGTCGTAGATATCCACGTCCAAAGGTTCGCCGGGATCGATTTGATTCTTGATGCCGTCAATGCCGGCGCACAGCATGGCTGCAAATGCTAAATACGGGTTGGATGTAGCATCGGGACAGCGGAATTCTAACCGCTTGGCTTTGGGGTTGGTTCCCGACAACGGAATCCGCACTGATGCCGATCGATTTCCTTGAGAGTAAGCTAAGTTTACAGGCGCTTCAAAGCCCGGAACTAAACGCTTGTAGGAATTGGTCGTGGGGTTGGTGATTGCCAAAAGTGCCGGTGCGTGCTTGAGAATGCCGCCGATGTAATGCAGTCCCATTTGACTGAAACCAGCATATTGATCGCCTGCAAATAGAGGCTGACCGTCTTTCCAAATCGACTGGTGAACGTGCATCCCGGAACCGTTGTCGTTAAACAGCGGTTTGGGCATGAAGGTGATGGTTTTGCCGTATTTTTTGCCGACGTTTTTGATGACGTATTTGTAAGTTAGCAAGTAGTCGGCTGCTTGTACTAAAGTTGCAAAGCGGAAACCGAGTTCGCATTGACCGCCGGTGGCGACTTCGTGGTGGTGTTTTTCGATGGGTACGCCACATTTTGCCATTGTCAGCAGCATTTCCGTTCTCATGTCTTGAGAGGTGTCGGTTGGTGCTACTGGGAAATAACCTTCTTTGTAACGCGGTTTATAGCCGAGGTTGCCGCCTGCTTCTTCTTTGCCGGAATTCCAGCGACCTTCGATCGAATCTACGTAATAGTAGCCGGAATTTTGGGTTTGGTCGAAGCGAACGTCGTCAAAAATAAAGAATTCTGCTTCCGGGCCAAAGAATGCTGTATCGCCGAGACCGGTGGAAAGCAAGTAGTCTATGGCTTTTTGGGCAATGGTGCGGGGACAGCGACTGTACGGTTCGCCGGTGCGAGGTTCTTTGATGCTGCAAATGAAGCTGATGGTCGGTTCTGCCATGAACGGGTCCATCCAAGCGGTGGTCGGATCGATGACCATCGTCATGTCTGATTCGTTGATGGCTTTCCAGCCCCTAATGCTGGAACCGTCGAAGGGTACGCCGTCTGTGAATGCGGTTTCGTCGATTTGGTCGTGGTACAGGGAAAGGTGCTGCCAGATCCCCGGCATATCGATGAATTTGAGGTCAACGATCTGGATCTTATTTTCTTGTATGTAGTTTAAGGCTTCTTGGGGTGTCTGGAACATGACTTACTCCTGATATTGGTTGTGTCTTGGCGATCGGCCGATTTCAGACTGTGTGGGCGATCGTAGGCCTTCAGTATCCACTATTTTGTATCTAGGGCTACAAAAGTTTGAAATAGGGGCCCAGTGGGGCCGGGCCGTTTGAGATTCTTGCCCTGTGGATTATTTGTCGGATGAAGATACAAGGCAAACGGCTGAATTTTACGACAGTTTGCCGCGGATAGACTACCCTTGGTGAAAATCCTATCTCAAATCTTAATCAAACGCCGATTTGTAGTAGTCTACAATAGGCGGTCTGTCTCAGATAGCAAAGTATTGATAAAGATTTTTGGGAGAGAAACTTATGCGCGATGCAGTGACGAGCCTGATTGAAAATTATGATGTTGCTGGTAGGTATTTAGACCGAGATGGTATCGATCGGTTGAAATCTTATTTTGCAACGGGCACGGCACGGGTACAGGCGGCGGCTGCGATTAACAGCAATGCTGCGGCAATTGTCAAGCAAGCTGGTATCCAGCTATTTGCTGAACAGCCAGAACTGATCCGTCCCGGTGGAAATGCCTACACGACTCGTCGCTACGCGGCTTGTCTGCGGGATATGGACTACTACTTGCGCTATGCTACTTACGCCCTGGTGGCTGGAAGTACCGACGTGCTCGACGAGCGCGTGCTGCAAGGTTTGCGCGAAACTTACAATTCTCTAAGCGTTCCCATTGGCCCGACGGTGATGGGGATTAGCATTATGAAGGAGATGGTTAAGGCTCAGGTGGAAGCTGCTGGCTTGTCTGTGGGGCCTTTTTTGGATCAGCCTTTTGATTACATGATTCGCGAATTGAGCGAACAAGATATTTAAGTCAATTTGCTAGTTCTTTTAGCAGCAAATTGCACTTGTGGCTGGCAGTTAGCAGCAGTTGGATCGATCGCTTTTTTTGGCCTCACAGCCTCCAAGCGATCTTTTTTTATGGGTTATACAATTTTAGATTAAAGATTTCAGATTAAAAATTATAGGTTAAAAATTATAGATTAAAAATTTGAATTATTGGGAATGACTGATGATTTAAGGGTTTGGAGCTTCCCTATAATTGCATTCTTGTTTGAAACGGGTGCTAAAAATCGTCAACACATCCCCAGACGAGGCATTTGTCTAGGGGATTTTTGGTTTGGCGCAGATCGATTTGTGCGGTGGTTGTTGCTTCTACTTCGCCGTTGGGGTAAAGAATGTGGATGATGTCACCGCTGACGAAGGCGAGGGGATTTTCTTGACAATTGCCAGGATTTCTGATAGGAAAGTTAATTGTTTTCATGGTCGATCGCCCTGATGGTATTTGTAGCGCTTTTAGCTGCATCTAAATCATCCGCTAGCAGCCAAAATTATTGTGTGATTTTATGAAGGTATATCTGTGATAAAACTACACAATCAAAGCGATCTCAGTCACATAAGGTGAGGTGGGGCGATCGCCCCGCGACGATCAAAAAACCAAAATAATCGCCAAAAATTAGCAGTCGGGCTTGTGCGTAAGTGCTAATCTGGTACTGTTCTTAACCCTATCCGTACAGATTAAAAACCTTGGCTAAACAGCGACTAGACACTTTATTGGTCAGCCTAGATTTGTGCAGTTCCAGACAGCAAGCTCAGGCATTGATTCGGACTGGGAAAGTCTCCATCAATCAACAGGTAGTTGACAAACCGGGCACTGAGGTTGACATTGCAGCAAAAATTCAGATTAAAGAGCGATCGCGCTATGTTTCCAGAGGCGGTGACAAATTAGCCAAAGCTTTAGAAGTTTTCGCGATTCCCGTTGCAGGCAGAATTTGTCTCGACGGTGGCATTTCCACAGGCGGTTTTACCGACTGTCTGCTGCAAGCAGGCGCCGCCCTAGTGTATGGCGTAGATGTTGGCTACGGTCAAGCAGATTGGGGCTTGCGTAACGATCCGAGGGTAATTTTGAAAGAACGCACCAATTTGCGGTACATGACTGCTACTGAGCTTTACGGCAATTCACCCCCCCCAGCCCCCCCTTGTCAAGGGGGGGAGCAAGATTCACCCCCCCCAGCCCCCCCTTGTCAAGGGGGGGAGCAAGATTTACTCCCCGCTTGTCAAGGGGGGGAGCAAGATTCGTTGCTAATAGGGGCTTATGCAGATTTGGCGGTAGTAGATGTGTCGTTTATTTCCCTGGATAAGATTTTACCGGCGCTGTGGGAATTGTTGGCACCACCGCGAGAAGCGGTGTTGCTGGTAAAACCGCAGTTTGAGGTAGGGCGCGAGAGAGTTGGGAAAAAAGGCGTAGTGCGAGACTCAGCAACTCAAGCTGATGCGATTTTTCAAGTGTGGAAGGCAGCCACAGCTTTAGGATGGCAGCAACGCGGCTTAACGTGGTCGCCTTTACTTGGCCCGGCCGGTAATATCGAGTATCTTTTATGGTTGGGGATCGATCGCGAACAAGAAACAGACCACAGGGCGATCCTCTTCGAGGGCTGCGCTAACGAAGAGGATGTTGTGAAGGAACGGATCGCACAAGTCACCAAAGCGGCGGCGCGGGAACTTGTCGATCGATTGTAGATTTTAGATTTTAGATTGATTTCCAGATGTTGATCTAATCAACTTTAAAAATCAAATTTGGAACTCCAGATTGCTATAAATTTTTAAAATTTTTGTCAATCAGACTCCTAAACTTTCACAAGAGTGAATAATTCCATGCAGTCATTTAAACAAGTCGGTTCGATTTTACTCTACGTTCTAGGTGGCATTGGGTATGTGGCGATTGTAGCTACTATTGTAGGCGTTTCAATTCTGATCAAGTGGGCAGCTCTGCTACTGGCAGACAAATTATTATATACCATTCTGATTATCGGCGATTTGTTGAGAGGCCTCGAAATTATTGAACTGTTAAATATATTGATATTTGCATTTATCGGTATGGGAGTGGGTGTGGCGACAAGGCTCCTACACCCTCAATATGGTCGAAAAATTAGTGCCGCTTTGTTGATAGTTATAGTTCCTTTAGTTTTCATGATTACGCCAGCCATCAGATATAATTCTTGGCTGGAAAAAGTAGAGGAATCGGATAATTTATTACCAGCGCAAACTGCAACATTAACTAACTCATTTTTGAATAGAAAAGTGGGATTGCCTGGTTTTATCGGTTATTACGTATATACTGGTCAGTTTCCCGTTATTCCCACGAAACAATCGGAGATGAAAGACCTGGACAGCTTTGAAAAAAAAGTTAATTCCAGATTTGTACAGTTCACAGGTATTGCTCCGACTATTGTTTCTTGGTCAATGCGGGTTTGTTTTTGGTTGATTAGAATATTTTACTTTTCTATAGCAGTAATTGCCACGATCGCGCATTTTAGAGAAGGCGTTAGAATCGCGAGACGGTAATACGATTTTAGGATCGCGAATTAAATAACTTACAATTTTAATTGTTATTGTGGGATGGGCGTCCCGCCCATCCCACAAACTTGTGGAAGTTATTTAATTCTCATTCCTTAGATTTTAGATTTTAGATTAAAGAAGGGGGTATCACTGATGAGCATGGTGGTTTGGAGTTTACCTACAGTTGCATTCTTTTTTGACAGTTGTAGAAGAATAAAAGCAGTAGGGTGCGTCAGATCCTAATTCTTCAATTATCACAAATAACCCTCTCCTGACGCACCCTACTCAACTACTAGGGCAATTTTTAAGTGCCAATTTTAAACTCTTGCTGCAGGCGATCGATAATTGTATTACGCTCGATGGTAGCGAGAATTTGTTGAATTACCGTATCTTGTCCCAGGGGGCCCCAGGTGCAGCCTTTTTCTAAGTAAACTTGGGCGGCACGACCGACAGCGTAGGTTCCGTAAGCTGCTAAACTAGCTTGAGTGACAGCAACTCCGGCAAAAGTAGAAAAGCCGATGTGCGGGGCCGCTGCGGCTGCACTTTTGCCAAATCCCAACAGAAAACTGCTGCCCAATTCTCCCAAAAGTACGCCGCCAGCGCTGGAGAAAATAGTCTGCCAAAGTTTGCCGGCTTCGTAACCAGTCATGGGTAAGCCGTAAAGTCTCGATAAAGAGCGAATTAAGGCTAAATCTGCGACAGTTGCTCCCATTACATCCAAGAATGCCACTGGATTTAAACCGACAGCCAAAGCTTTATATTTTGCAAATTGCCAGATTAAATCTTCGGCTTCTGTTTGTCGCAATTTGAGAACGTGACGGGCAATGTTTGCTTCGGCATCTCTAGCTTCAACTAAAGCATTTAGAGCGAGGAGCGATCGACCTTCTCTGTTAAGAATTGTCAGAATTTTATGTTTGAGTTCGTCTATCTGCGCGGGGGGCGACTCCCATTCGTTAGTTACTCTTCCGTCGGCCCATTCCACCCGCACTTGCACCGGTGCTGGTTCGGCGGCTACCATGACTATTTCTAATGATTTGGAAGTTTTAGGCGGTGATTTTGCAGTAGATTTATCAGATGGGTTGTTTGGGCGATCGGACAAATTTTCGCTATCTTTTTCCTCTTTTACCGCAGCGGCTGCTAACTCTTCAGAATTTGCCAGCGCTTGCAAACTTTGGAAAATAGCTTTTCTGTCTAATTCTGGATACAGGTCAATTTTATTAAAAACTAAAATTACCGGTTTTTGAGCTGTTTGCAATTCGCACAGTGCTTGATATTCAGTTCGGGTGATATCACCTGCAACGACAAACAGAATTAAGTCAGCTTGGCGAGTTACTTGTTTCGCCATTTCGCCGCGCACTTCGCCGCCAACTTCATCAAGTCCGGGAGTATCGATTAATTCTACTTGCACGCCTCCTTTCCCCCCCTTGGCCAGGGGGGGTTGGGGGGATTCCTCGCTGTCAAGGAAGGATAAAGGCACACTCCAGCGCACGGAACGCGGCCACTGAGTCACGCCGTTGAGGGGGCCTGTTTGCAGAATTTTGTGACCTAAAAGCGCGTTTAATACGGCTGACTTGCCACGGCTGACTAAGCCGAAAGTAGCAATGCGGATGATGTTGTAGTCTAGTTTTTCTGAGGTGGAAGTTAAAATATCTAACTGATATTGCAGCGCCGCTTCTAATTCTGTATTATTCGAGTTCTTTTTCCCTTGGCGCAGGTGGGAGTAGCGCGCCAGGGCTTCGCGCAAACTGGCGCGGGCAAGGGATAAGCGATTTTCTTGAAGGGAATTGTCAGCCATTGGCGATCGGCTTTTTTAAGCAGGTAGAATTGATCGTCGAATTATAAATCCTATTTCTTATTTTAATACAAGTTTTGATAAAATTCTAGTTTTTTATTGGGGAGTTAGGTAGAAACAGGGCAAAGGCGTGTCAACAACCTCCTCAAACTCGGATTCCGGCAGTGACTTAAGTCCCTGCCTCAAAGCGAAAGTCCTCTTAACTAAAACTTACGCAAAAAACCCGGTTTCTCTGAAAAATCGTCGATATATCCGAGAGATGCTTGATGCAGAAACCGGGTTTTTGACCCGGCTGGCGTAAGTTTTGTTAACAATACTCTGGACAGTGTGTGAATAAAAGTGCGATCGCACTTCTGTAAAAAGTAACTGGACTCTGAGCCAGAAAAAATAGAAAACCAGACAATATTTAGGTCACTCTCAAAAAACAGATCGTTTTAACCGACTGTCTCGATAAAATACTTGAATTAAATTTACCCAAATTTTATCAATTTGTCAAGTTTAAAATAAATTTTTAGTATTTTTTTAAATAATTCAGCTACCGTATATTTGTAATGTATTGAATTTAGATGGAATCTTGCCAAATTGATAAAAATCCGTTAATTTCTTACCTTCATTATCAGCAAAAGAAGCAAAATATTCGCCAACGCTGATATCTTTAATAGAGTCTAAATCATAAAAATGCAGCCACTCAACATCAAATACTGGAACTGGATCGACAAATGTTACCTTTCCTTCACCCAAAGTACAATCATTCCACGGGTTTTTGCCATGTTTGCGTCGAATATGAATCTGCCATTGCCCATTCGGGTAAACGATCAAACTTTCATTAGAAATATGAATCCAGTTGCCATCTACTACGCAGCCAGTAGAAATTTTTTGAGGTGAGAATACTTGAGGTTGAGGCATGGCTCCATAGACAATGCGAGCAATACGTTTGGCACGATAATCAAATTCAAAGCTTTTGGGGTATTTTGATTTCGGACTCCACCACGGAGTAACTTTAGAAGTTTCTAGTTTAGAATCTATTTCCTCACGATGTGCTTCATAACAACAGAGCATTTGCTGATATTCTACTCGACTAAACTCAGATGGATCTACATAGATTGTCCAGTTGCTTCTGGATACATCGTCATAAAAAGTTTTGATTTGTAATTTGGCGCGCTCGCTGGGATTTATCGGCAGACCCATATCTAATAATTCGGGAATAATTCGACCAGCCAAAGATCGAGAAACTACTTTGTCATTAAAACAGAAAATGGGGAAGCGAATCAAGTTACCAGAAGCTAGAAATATACTTTGGAAATAGTGTTCTTCCATGATGCTGATGCGATGGAATCTTTGCGGATGTTTGGTCGGACAAAACACTTGAAAAGTTAAGACATCGGGACGTTTCTTTTTGTAATATTTAGACAAATTATATGGACTTTTACGAGACAAGTATTCATAGATTACCCAAGCCCATATCGCAAAAAGTACACCCATATCCCACACTTTAGTTTCATACAATCTC
The DNA here is from genome assembly GCF_036705675.1 of Microcoleus sp. AT8-A3. Taxonomy (NCBI): domain Bacteria; kingdom Bacillati; phylum Cyanobacteriota; class Cyanophyceae; order Oscillatoriales; family Microcoleaceae; genus Microcoleus; species Microcoleus sp. AT8-A3. Next base: position 3,013 of record NZ_JAUBVD010000045.1, on the reverse strand, counting down.
AGGACAATTTTTCTGTACAATTCGTCATAAATCTTTTTGACATTTTTCATAATTATTATATAATCAGACACGAACTAATTGAACCTTGAACACCAAACATTTGCTTGGCTGCCTCATGTCATACGGATCGCGCGTGCGAACTTCCGTCCGCAATAGGTCGCGGACTTTAGTCCGCACTACGAACCTGATTTATTGCGGTTAATTCATCGGACATGATCGGAGATATTGCCCAAGCTTTTTGACAAGCCAATCCTCAATAGTTAGGACAGTTTGAAACCCGATGGAGTAGCTAAAAATCTGGCTGGTTATTGTAGATTTTTTTTACAGTTTCCACAAGAGCGAAAAAAGAAATAAAAAAAATTAACAATGGCATGGGTGGCTTTTTCAATAGTAGACTTTGAGCAGGGCCGGAGGTTATTAGTTGATTGAAATGGCTGTTTCATTCTAGAAAAAGTTACGAAAAACCCCTATTTTGTAGGGGCGAATTCACCCTAATTTTGACCACTAACCAATAACCTCAATAAATCCGCCCCGCCCCACTTGATGTCTGAAAAATACAAGGAGAAATAGCGAGTTCTGCTGTTTCTCCGATTCAAATTTATCATGCCAGACAGGGCTGGTATTGCACGGCCGCCAAAACCGGTGCACACCCTACAGGGTTTTAATTGGCGACTGAGTTAACAGCCGGGGTTCCTGATGTCTGAGGCGCGAGACGACTTGCGATTTGATTGATGAAACCTTGCAAGAAGGAAACTTGCTGATTTTGCAGAAATACTGCTTGCAAAGTTTTCGTCAGTTCCGTAAGATTGAAGATGCCTTTAGCATTTTCCAATTCTTGAGTTGAGAAATATTCAATTAAACTCAATCCAGCTATTCTGGTAAAATAGGCTGCACTAATTCCCTGCACCGCGCCTCCTGCTACATAGGTGACGGCATTGCTTTTCAGCAGTCCAGTAATAGTTTGAGTAGACAGTTCTACTAATCCCAATTTAAACATTTGATTAGCCAAAGTCCCCGCTACTGTCTTAGCTTGGTCTAAGGAAAACTTTTGCTGGTAGATGGCGCCGAGATCGATTACGAGTTGGGTGCTGATGGCGGTTGTTGCTAGCAAGTCTAAAGCTGGAACCGGATTAGTAAAGACGGCGGCGGCGGCGATGTACTGATATTGTTCGATAATGGGAATTGCCCGATCGCGCCTGACTGCATTTAATAAGGTTTTGGCCTCTAGCTTGATACTTGCAGCCTCACGCACTGCACTCGCCCAGACCAACTGTTGCCGTTCTTCCGTTAAGATTTTAGTCAATCTTTCCGTCAGCCCGTCGAGTTGAGAGACTTGATTTTCGATCCGTTCTTTAAATGTGCCGTCCGCTTGGTGCTGGCGCACTTTAATAGAATTGGGAGAAGCTGCGATCGCAATTATCTCTTCTGTTCCCAATATTCCTTGCATTTTCTGCTGCAAAGAGTTCAAAACCTGCGACTGCTGTTCTGGCAAATATTGGTCTTGTTTGTTCCAGACTAGCAACACGCGCTGACCTGCCGAAGCTAGCTGAGATAATGTTTTAAATTCGGAATCTGTGATGTCGCCCGCTGTCACAAACAGCACTAAATCACCGTTGATTTTGGCATCGGCATTTGTATTAGCAAACAGCGCTGCAGTTTCTTGTAAACTAAGCTTTTGCGGGTGTTGAGATGCCCAATTAGAATTTAAAACTTGAATTAAGGCAGTTTTGCCGACAGCTTTGCCGCCAGTTACGGTAATCCGCAAATCTTGTCTGTCTAATTCGGTTCTGAGCCGATCGAGCTTTGCTGTTAGATTAGCAGGATCGGCGGAGTTTTGAGCTTCTGAGGCTAGCAATTTAATTGCGGTTTCTGAAGCCGCGATCGCTTTTTCGGCTGCTTCCCGGTTCGCCAGGGGTTGCGGGAGTGCGAGTTCGAGTTTGGGGGATTGTTGTTTCCACCACCAATAACCCGCACCGGCAGCAGCCAAGCCGATGAGTGCCGTTTCGCCCATTTCTGAACCCGAATGCTGTAGAGTTTCCAGCAGCCACAGCGCCGCTGAAAGTCCTATTCCGCCAATTAAAATCGGTCGCCGCAAGTTAAGTGTCATTTTTCCCTTCCTGTGGGTATTGTCGCCAAGCTTAACCTTACCGGGCTTGGCCTCCCTCCCTCTCTTCCATCGTACCTCTGCGGCATCCAAACTGGCAGGCGGGCGATCCGACTTTTTGCGATCGGGATTTGCGGCCCTGGCGCCAATCAACTTTTTGCACTTCTACAAACGGGGAATTAAGGACTGAATTCCTCACTACAAACCAATAGATTTTTACATGATTTTGCAAATATAATAGTGGATTTTTTCTCTAGGTTGGTAATGCTTGAGATTGTGATTCAAAAATATCAATTATTTGTTTGGGAATTGCTCGCGGGCGCATGGTGGTAACTTCAACCCAAACCCAAAGCGCCTCTGCTTTTAACAAGATTTCGTCACTTCCAGCTAACGCGATGGAGTAGCGGCGGACAGCGCGCGGGCCGCGCATTTGTTCGATCCAAGTGGATATCTCCAATCGATCGCCCGCGGCTGCCGATCGCAAATAGTCAATTTCTATCCGTCGCATTACAAAGACGCCGCCCAATTCCCGGTAGCGATCGAGAGTAAATCCCAAATGTTCTAAATGTTCGATCGCAGCGTGTTCTAAATAATGCTGGTAAACAGCATTATTTACGTGACCGAGAGCATCCATTTCATAATGTCGCACTCTAATTTCTGTAGTAAATGGTGTCAAATTCTCACCTTTCCAGTTGTTGCGGTATTTTGTAGTTCCGAGTGCGATCGCACTCTGGGTCGATACTGGCTCAGAACTGATTGCAAGTTACACTCAATAGTTGAAACGTCACTGCTTCCAGGTTAATCTTAGTCCGGGAAGCACAGACGGTCAATCGATTTTAGATTTTAGATTTTAGATTTTAGATTGACCCCACGGATAAATGCGGGGGCTTGAGGATTTTCGATTTTCGA
>NZ_JAUBVD010000044.1:38766-55036 GCF_036705675.1 Microcoleus sp. AT8-A3 | reverse complement strand
CGTCTACACTGTCTACAATCGCTGTGTCAAGCAGTTCAGACACTGCGTCTACACTTCCTAGAAATGTGTCTAGTGGTATATCTAGCACTGCGTCTACACTGTCTACACTCGCTGTGTCAAGCAGTTCGCCGTCAACCAGGTACAGTTCTAGCAGCGCTTCCCACGTAGCAGTTTTGCTGAGTTTCCCGAACTGTCTGGCGTCTTCATTGGTGAAGCCACGGTCATAGGCGATAGCCTTTAATTGGTCAATGCGACGGTAGCTGACGGTAGGTTTAGTCATGACAAAACCCCGTCAACTCAATCATTAAGAGTTGCGATCGTCCGCAAAGACAACCGTCTAAAAATGTCATAATTTATCGGCTCCAACCGTTGAACACGAACGTTTGGGGAAGTCGTGGTTTGGCTAGCATTTCCAGTGCTCGTCAACCGCGCATCAATCTTCCTTAGTTACTCACGATTGCAGACTTCCACTTCCTTGTCAACACAGGGAGTGTAAAGTTTTATATCCCAAAAGTTGCCTCTAGAATCAACATCCTAACAGCATCAAAGCGGGCGTAAATGCTCCAAAATCTTGCCATCTAAATAGACAGCATTAATCACTTTCTCAGATGTATCACACCACTTAGCCACCACTGCACTCGGTACACCCTTGCCAACTTGTTCGCTGATAAAAGTGTCCCGACAAGAGTAGGGAGTAGTTGTCTTAGAACCCTGTTCATGTTGCCTGGTTTTTTCAGTAATCGGGTCAACCAATTTATGCCATACCTGTTTACTGAAATTGTTGTAATTAATCGCCCCGCCCTTAATAGGTGATGGAAATACCAACCTATCCTTGTCAGTCAGATTTTGTGGCTTGATACTTTTTAACAACCGAACCAGTTCTTGATTGCAAGGAAATTTACGTCGCTTATTGTTTTTACTGCCGTCAACCCTTGTCTCCTTACCGCTTGGGTGCTGTATACTCCCATTGAACACAATGTGAGAAAAGTCAGTAGCAATGTCAGACCACCTCAACCCAACAGCTTCAGATGGACGGCATCCAGTCAGCAGCCAGAACTGCACCATCGGGTAGTAAAAACAAAACTTTTGCCCCGTTTCTCCCCTCCCATTCCAAGTCCCTCTGTGATTCTTAAAAGCCTCCAATACCAGCTCTTTTTCTTCTGCCGTAAATGCGTTCGGTTCCGGGTCGCTTTCCCAGTTATGTTTAGGCAATTCTGCTGCTAGCCCCTCGAACGGGGATACAGTCAAGCTCTTGACAATCTTGAACTTAATTCCCCATTTAACCGCTGCATTTAGGTGAGTCAAAATCCTTTTGGTCATGCTGTTGGTCGTATCCTCCAATAGCCAAGCGCGTACCTGCAAAGCGCAGTCCTCTGATAGAGGCTGGTAGGGGCAACGGTCAACATAGCTTTGAATGCCTGTTACCAAGTAGTTAAAAGTTGTGGCCTTGAGTGCTGGTTTCTTGAATTCCAAGTATTTAGCAAACAGCTTAGTCAGTGTCAGTTCAGGCTTAGGCTTGACCGTCTCAATAACAGTCAGGTGAGTCTGTGACTTGTACTTTTTGAGTGTGGGGTCAAACCGCTCAAACTTGATATCAGATTCAATCAACTGTGCCTTAGCTTCTGCTAGTTCCCAGTTTTCAGGGGTATCTGCCAGATTTAGGTAAAAGTGTTTGCGTTCGCCGCCATAAAGATGTCTGGGTAGTTGCAACCTTAGTCTGCCACTGCGAGTCTGGATAACAACCGATCCTTTTTTTGCCCGATCGGGAGAGTCAACCATAATTTTGTCTCCAACTTCAATGCAACCAAGATACTACTTTTGGAGACAAATTGGAGACAAAATTAGAGACAAAGTATTTGTTAAACACACAACGCCTTACTACATAAGGGGCTTAGCGCTTACCCCCTAGCGCCTTCCAAGCTAACTATGCGGGTTCGATTCCCGCTGCCCGCTTGCGTCCATAAGAACCTCAAACCAACGATAAATCAACGGTTTGAGGTTTTTTATTGCTCAGAATACGGCTAAGTCAGGGGTCTAATTGACTAGAAATTGACTACGATTTGACTACAATCTGCCTCGTTTGAATACAAATTGAATACAATCCATACCTAGACCAGGTTTGAGCCGTACTCTTCCGCCAGAAGCCCCAGAATAGCGTCGATATCAGCCAAGTCCGCCCTCGACTTTTTGCGCTGCGCTTTCAACTGATTGAGCAAGTCGGCCTGCTTTGGAAATAGGGATGAGCGTGCACAAAGAGGTAAGAAAATTGCAAAATGGGCGTTAGAGTTGCTGGAGAGTTCCTGGTTTGTAGTAAAAGTAGTAACTGAGATATTGCACTATTTTTATGAACAGGCAAGATGCCTGTTCCACAAAGAGTGAATTTTCTTGTGGGGAGTAGGGGTTGGGCCGGAGAACCCGCCCCTGAAAGGCTTATTGAAAATGGTGCAATATAGAAGTTACTACCAATTTTTTTACCACCTAAAATTTCAATCCTCAAAAATATCTAACTGTTGGCCATCAGACTCTTTTTTACCATCTTTTTTAACACCTTTCCGCAGCCCGATCGCAATTTTGCTATGTTTCTCAATCTGCTTCATCACCTGTCTAGCCCGGTCAATCACCGACGGCGGTAAACCGGCCAATCTGCCCGCTTCAATTCCGTAAGATTTGTCAGCACCTCCCGGCTGGACTTGGTGCAAAAACACGATTTGATCCGGCAATTCTTTCACTGTCACTTGATAATTTGCGACATTATCTAAAATAGAAGCTAACTCATTTAACTCGTGATAGTGAGTCGCAAAAATTGTCCGCGCCCGAATCTCAGTTGCTAAATATTCTGCCACAGACCAAGCAATCGAAAGTCCGTCAAACGTCGCCGTTCCCCTGCCAATTTCATCTAGCAAAACCAATGATTGCGGCGTCGCGTGATTGAGGATATTTGCAGTTTCGTTCATTTCCACCATAAAGGTAGACTGACCGGTTGCCAAATCATCGACGGCGCCGACGCGGGTAAAAATCCGATCGCAAATTCCCAAACTCGCAGCTTTCGCCGGCACAAAACTGCCCATCTGCGCCATTAACTGGATCAAACCCACCTGCCGCAAGTAGCAGCTTTTCCCGCTAGCATTCGGCCCGGTTAAAATAATTAAATCTGGGCGCTTTAGCGATTCTTCCCGACCCAAAAAAGCCGAATTAGGTACAAAAAATCCCGGCGGCAAAGACTTTTCCACCACAGGATGACAACCTTCAATAATTTTAATTTCCCGACTTTCTGTCATAGTCGGGCGGCAGTAATTCTGGTAAACTGCTACTTCTGCTAAACCGCACAAAACATCGGCCGCCGCCACGGCGCGGGAAACGTTGCGAATAATTTCGGCGTGTTCTCCTACCTCCGATCGCACTTTAGCAAAAATATCGTATTCCAATTGATTTAAATCTTCCCGCGCTGTCAGAATTCGCACTTCCCTTTCTTTTAATTCTTCAGTGCTATAGCGTTCTTCATTGGTGAGAGTTTGCTTGCGGGTGTAGTCCTTCGGCACTTGGTCTACTTTCGATTTGGTAATGCTGATGTAATAGCCGAAAGCTTTATTGTAGCCTACTTTTAGATTAGAAATTCCGGTGCGTTTTCTCTCAGTTGCTTCTAAATTGGCAATCCATTCTTGGTCGGCTGATGCAGTGTGGCGCATTTCATCTAGCATGGGATTGATTCCCGATCTAATCAAACCTCCTTCTTTTAAATGAATCGGCGGTTCATCAACTAAATGAGCGTGAATTTTACTTGCTAATTCTTCTAAAAGTGGCGGTACATTTTGCAGCGCTTTCAAATAGGGCGATCGCCCTTGGGCTGCGATCGAGGCTAATTGCGGCAGTTTCGAGAGAGAATCAGCTAAAGCGACCAAATCCCGCGCGCTAGCTGTTCCAGAACCCGCGCGGCCTGTCAGTCTTTCGATGTCGTAAATTTGGCGCAGCAACTGCTGCAAATCTTGGCGCAGGGCGTTATTTTCTACTAATTCTTGAATCGTGTCGTGTCGGGCGCTAATGCCTTTAATGTTGAGCAAAGGTTGCAGCACCCAGCGGCGCAAAGCGCGGCCTCCCATTGCGGTGCTGGTTTTGTCTATAGCCCACAGCAGCGAACCATGAAAAACCCCATCTCTCACTGTTTGAGTAATTTCGAGATTGCGGCGGGTTTGGTAGTCGAGTATGAGAAAATCGGTGAGAGTGTAAGTGTGCAATCTTTGCAAAGAAACTGCTTTTTCCTTTTGAGTTTCTTCGATATATTGCAGCAAACCGCCGGCGGCGCGAACTGCGAGGGAAAGGTGGCCGCATCCCATGCCTTCGAGCGATCGCACTTTGAACTTTTGTAGGATTCTCTGTTTTGCTTCGGACAAAGTAAACGGAATTTGCGATCGCAAAGAATAGCAAAACGAATTCGGCAAACAATCGGGCAAATGCTCGGATTTCTCTCCGGGCCTCAACATAGTCACCAAATCCGGCGCATTAGTCGGCACCAAGACTTCCGAAGGCTGCAAGCGCAGCAATTCGAGGGTTAATTGTTCTAAAGTGTCGGCTTGGGTAGTGACGAATTCTCCCGTAGAAATATCAGTATAAGCCAATCCCCAATGTTCCCCCGCTATCACAATTGCGGCTAAAAAATTATTTTGTCTGGGTTTGAGCATTCCGTCATCAGTCAAAGTTCCGGGAGTGAGAATGCGGGTAATTTCTCGCTTGACTTGACGACCTTCTTTAGCAGCAATCGAGGCATCTTCTACTTGGTCGCAAACTACTACAGCATAGCCTTTTTCTACTAACATTGAGGTGTAGCGGTCGAGGGCGTGGTGCGGCACTCCTGTCATCGGCACTCTGCCAATTTCCTTGCCGCTTTCTTTACTCGTACAAACAAGTTCTAATTCCCGCGAAATTGTAACTGCATCTTGGAAAAAACACTCAAAAAAATCTCCGACTCGAAACAATAAAAGTGCGTGGGGATACTGTTCTTTCACTTCCACATACCGCTGCATCATCGGCGTCAGCTTGGTGAATTCTAGTAAGCGGTGGTCGGCATTGCGGATGTTGGGTTGATGGGGGTCTGTTGGGGTAGATGCAGTGTAAGGCATAAAAGGCGATCGATAAATTTTAATCTTTAACAACTTTAGCGCAAGCTCGGCTTTTAGCTATAACTAATATACAATATTTGACGATTATTCCTCCTTAAGCAGGGTGCGTGATTGTCAATATTGGTGAAGAGTGTTGAGCTATACAAAAGTCACGCACCCTACTTAATAATCGATAAACTTGCTTTTAGTTGAGAATTTTTATGTCGCTACTTATCTAATGTGAGTCCAAGCAGCCGCTACAGTGAGACTTAGGGCGGATATTTTATCTATTGTGAGAGGATAGGGATCGGCGAGTCACAAAAACAACCTCATCCATCTCGTTATTAACTGTTATAGCAGATGTTGAAAGCCTTTCAAGTTCGCTCAGGGTAAAAAGAAAGAAGAAGCAATCTTCCGCAATGATTTCAGCAATTAGGAACGTCTTAACCGTCGAGCGTGCTTGCTATAAAGGTTGGGCGTTAACACAATAAGGTCAAAGTTTCCGCATTTTAGGGGCATAAACTTTACATTTTTGTTATTTAAAACAGCCGAAAGATAGATTTTTAAATTATACCTCGGATAGAGAGATAAAATATTTTATATGCTTACAATTAAAAACATCGAAGCGAGTAATTTATCGGCTTAGTAAAGGTAAGATTTAGAATCAAAAATCTGCTAGCTAGTAGTTAAATAGAGGAAAAAAAATAATGAAAGCTCTTTGCTGGCACGGAGCAAATGATGTGCGAGTTGATAATGTACCAGACCCAACAATTATCAATCCGCGCGATGCGATAGTTAAAATCACGTCTACAGCAATCTGCGGCTCGGATTTGCACCTCTACAATGGCTTCATCCCGACAATGCAATCGGGCGATATCATGGGGCACGAATTCATGGGGGAAGTAGTCGAACTCGGCAGCCAAGTCAAGAACTTAAAAAAGGGCGATCGCGTCGTCATTCCTTTTACTATTTCTTGCGGCAGTTGCTTCTTTTGCAACCGCGATTTGTGGTCGCTGTGCGACAACTCCAACCCCAATGCAGGGCTGGCTGAAAAAATGTTCGGTCATTCGCCGGCGGGACTGTTTGGCTACTCGCATTTAACGGGCGGCTATGCAGGAGGTCAAGCAGAATACGCGCGGGTTCCGTTTGCAGATGTCGGCCCTTTGAAAATTCCCGACGGACTTTCGGACGAACAAGTATTGTTCCTCACCGATATCTTTCCTACCGGTTACATGGCGGCCGAAAACTGCGACATTCAGCCGGGGGATACTGTCGCAGTTTGGGGATGCGGGCCGGTCGGACAATTTGCAATCAGAAGCGCGTTTATGCTGGGGGCCGATCGAGTAATTGCGATCGACCGCGTACCGGAACGCTTGCAAATGGCGGCCGCGGCCAAAGCTGAAATCATCAATTATGAAGAAATGGACGCCGGGGAAGCCGTCACCGAAATGACGGGGGGACGCGGGCCCGACTCTTGCATCGACGCGGTGGGAATGGAAGCCCACGGCACCGGTCTCGACGCTTTGTACGACAAAGCAAAGCAAGCCGTGCGGTTGGAGAGCGATCGACCTACGGCCCTGCGACAAGTGATCCTCGCCTGTCGCAAGGGCGGTACAGTGTCAATTCCGGGCGTTTACGGCGGCTTCGTTGACAAAGTGCCATTAGGTGCAGCTTTCAACAAAGGCTTGACCCTGAAAATGGGACAGACGCACGTTCACCGCTATTTGCGGCCTTTGCTCGATCGCGTTCAAAAAGGCGAAATTGACCCGTCATTCGTAATTACGCACCGAATGAAATTGGATGAAGCGCCCCACGCTTACGAGATTTTCAAACAGAAAAAAGACAACTGCATCAAAGTTGTCCTCAAACCCTAACTCGCATTTACCCTTCAAGGAGAAACTATGCTTTTACAAGAAAAAGAATCAGGCGACTTGATTGAAATCCTCGATGTAGATGCTTTAATCAGCCCTACAAAACAAGAAGTGTCGGGAAAAAATCAAGCTGGTCAAGAAGAGCAAGAGAAAGCAACTTTTCCAAAAAGTAATTTAGTCTTTCCTTCCGGTGAAAATCTGCCGCGCTGCTGGACTGAGGAAAATTATCAAACTCATTGATATCAAGGGAAACCCCAAACCTAATATCCAGAACCCCGACTTCTTTAAGAAGTCGGGGTTCTAACAGTTTGAGGTAAAAAGGGAGATTAATTGTTAACGATCCACTCGACTTGATGGGCTTCTGTGATGTCTGGAATATCCAGCCGCGCAGCTAATTTGCGAATGACTGCTTGCGGTACTGTTGCTGTGCGCGATCGATTCCGCTGCAATATTTCTTCTAGAGGTACTTCTAGATAAACAATCCGAATGCGCGCTTGATAATCGGCAAAAAAATTAATTAATTGCTGGCGCATTTGTTTAGTTGTATTCGTGGCGTTCCACACAAAAGAACGCCCCTCATTTATGTATTCGCGCGCTCTTTGTTTGGCGGCTGTGACCACATTTCCAGGGGTTTCGTCGGGAGGGACATTCATCTCTTTTCGCAGTGCATCCAGCGAGATTACTGGCAAATCTGGGAGATTTTTACGAATCCAATAATCTTTACCGCTTCCTGGCAATCCCGACATCAAAATTACTTCGCATTTAGTGTCGTCAAATGCTTCGTAATCCGGGTGGCCGTTCTCTTTGCGGAAATAGATAAATCGGCTGTGTGCTGAGGGGAATTGTCGGGGAGAATCCAAACAATTATTTTCTTGACAAAACTCCCGAAATAGTTCTATTTTATCGAGCAATTCTTGTCTGTCGCTACACTGTCGGCCGCGCACGTCTGCTTCGGCTAAAAGTGCGAGGAAATCGCAGCGGACAACTTGACTAACTTTAATTACCGACTGCTGCGGGTTGGGTTTGTCGATTAGCCAGATGGGTAAACTGCCGAATTGGACGATCGCCACCACGGTTTCCCGAATCTCAAACTGCACAGGCGGCTCGAATTGAGATAAAATTTGTCTAACCATTCTCGCACCTTGGCGGGCGTGACCTTTTGAGCTAATTCTGCCATCGGCTTCGATTTTTGTAAAGGTTGGTTTGGCGACATCGTGCAGCAAAGCGGCCGCAAAAAGTATCGATCGTTCTTGCACGGGTAATTGACGCCAATTTGGGGAAGATATTAATGCTTCGCAGACCATTCTGGTATGAATTAAAACGTCTCCTTCGGCGTGATAAATCGGGTCTTGCTGACATCCTTTTAAGTTTTGAATCCAATCGAAATGATTTTGAATGCTGTCCCAGTCCAGAAACCAATCGGGCGGTTGGGGACAAAAGGGAAAAGTCCAAGTGACCGAGGGCGATAACAGTCCATTCATAAATTCACCTGCGGGTTAACTAAAATTAAATAAATTCACATCGGGACGCAGAATATTCGGTATAATTGGGCGATTTAGCCAATGTCCTTCTGCATTTTTTATAGCAGTCAAAAAGCTGGCACGCACGTATTTGTAACGCGCCTTGACTATGCCATCTTCTTCAACTTTAATGTACAGCCCCTCCATGCGATCGCTCTTGTCAGTCTCTTTAAAACATCGTTCTTCATCTAATCCCAATTCCCGACAGGACAAACGCAACCGATCCAAATGTCCCGGTTGAATAAAATTAGATTTTTCCACAAACTGCATCATTTGCTTGGGAGATTTTACAACTCCAGAAAACAGCACGGGAACGGAGGCTAACGGCAGTCCGCTTAACAACTTGCGGCGGGATTCTGTACTCAGAAATTGACTGGTTTCTAAGTCCAGCACATCGTATTCCATAAAATAGTGCGGCAAAAAATCATAAAAAACAGTGTGTTTCGCATACAGCCATTCGCCGTAAAGAATGTAGCGATTTCCCAGCACTTCTCCCAGGGTTCCGCTGAGACTGAAAGCCCACTGCTTGAATAAGTTAAAATGTTTTTCCCTCGGCCCGCCGGTGAGATAGTGGCCGCGACTTTGCAGCAGCATTTGTCCGTCTGGTGCGAAGCTGATGCCTGTATTTGCGCCGTCTACCTTTTCTTCTATAATTAGAGGGCGATCGAGCAAAGCGCTAAATGGCACGCTGTCGAGGTCTTCATCACCCGGTTGGAAACGCGAACCTTCGATGTGATAAGTTCTAGGATATTTAACAATTTTGAGCATCAGCCAATCCATTTTAGATTTGAGAGGCGACCCATCCATTTTAGATTTGAGATTTGAGACTTGAGAGGCGACCGAATCTATTTAACCATTATAATGGAATAATCACAAAGGAGCGTGTAAGTTGAAAAGTCAAAGTTTCCAGAGCATATCATCAGCATTCGCTGGGATTCTATTAGTAGGCGCGCTACTCCTGGGATTAAACTCTTTTGTCGTCATCAATCCAGGTGAAGCAGGGGTGGTTAGCGTTTTAGGAAAAGCCACAGATGGAGCATTGTTAGAGGGGTTTCACCTCAGACCCCCGCTGATCTCCAAGGTAGATGTGTACGATGTAACAGTGCAAAAATTTGAAGTTCCCGCCCAGAGTGCTACTAAAGACCTTCAGGATTTAAATGCTAGTTTTGCAATAAACTTTCGCCTCGATCCTGCGAGAATAGTTGATGTCCGAAGGACTCAAGGAACCTTGGAGAATATAGTCTCAAAAATAATTGCTCCTCAGACGCAAGAAGCCTTTAAAACAGCGGCTGCACTGAGAACCGCCGAACAATCGATTACTCAAAGAAGTGAACTGAAGCGAGACTTTGATACTGCGCTGAAGGAAAGGCTATCCAAGTATGATGTAATCGTACTCGATACGAGCGTTGTTAATATTCGATTCTCCACAGATTTTGCGAAAGCGGTTGAGGAGAAACAGGTTGCTGAACAGCGGGCGCAAAGGGCTGTTTATGTGGCTCAAGAAGCAGAACAACAGGCTCAAGCTGATATTAACCGCGCTCAAGGTAGGGCTGAAGCTCAAAGACTTTTGGCTGAAACTTTGAAGGCTCAGGGCGGCGATTTAGTGCTGCAAAAAGAGGCGATCGAAGCTTGGAGAAGCGGCGGCGCTCAGATGCCAAAAGTGCTGGTTATGGGCGCAGGTTCGAGTCGGGTTCCTTTCATTTTTAATATGAACGATATTCAGGAAGAACCCGATCGCCCGCCAGTGACCAACAATTAAAATATGGCTGAGGGTAACAAGCCCCGTGTCTCCGAAAATATTGGCTTTGCTAACCACAAATCTCGGAATAAACCGGGTTTCCTCAGAAAGCGCACATAAGTTCTATGAGAGTTGCCGGAATATGCTACACTTCTGAAAGCCACAATATAACGACAGTTTGAATCTGTCGTTATAAAAGCGAAGTCCGCAATTAACACGCAGGCAACACACTCATTTTAGGAACCAGGAGAAATCATGACCCGCGCTATTATGGAAACCGACAAAGGCACAATCAATTTGGAATTGTTTGATGCGGATGCGCCTAACACAGTGAAGAATTTTGTTGACTTGGCGGAAAAAGGTTTTTACGATGGATTGTCCTTTCACCGAGTCATTCCTAACTTTATGATTCAAGGTGGCTGTCCAAAAGGCAATGGAACTGGTGGCCCCGGCTACAAAATCAAGTGCGAAATCAACTCGAACAAACATGAGGCAGGAACTTTATCGATGGCTCACGCAGGCCGGGATACGGGTGGTAGCCAATTCTTTATTTGCCATTCTCCCCAGTCTCATCTAGATGGAGTTCACACAACTTTTGGCAAAACTGAGGATATGTCTGTCGTCAATGCTATCCGCCAAGGTGACAAAATTATTTCGCTCAAAATTGAGCATTAATTTCCTCTAATTAGTTTTGTTTGTAGTAAGGACTAAAGTCCTTATTGCAAACAAAACGTGTGAAAGTTAAGAGTTTTAAAATCTACAACTTATGACCAATAATTTTTTGATGGTACAAGCCCCGGATTTATCCGTGGAATCAATCCAAAATCCCAAATCATTGCATCCTCAAGCCCCCGGATTTATCCGTGGTGTCAATCTAAAATCTAAAATCTAAAATCTAAAATCGAATGACTGTTATCAATGATAATACTGTGGTGACTGAGTTAACTGAACTATATTTAAAATACGAAAAAGCTCTTTGTACGAACGATATTGAAACTCTCGATAATTTGTTCTGGGATGCGCCGGAAGTCGTGCGGTTTGGGGTGACTGAGAACCTGTACGGGAGTGATGAGGTGAGGGCTTTTCGCAAAGGACGATCGCCTGTAAATGTCGATCGAGAAATGTTCAACCTCAAAGTCGTGACATTCGATGCAGACACGGCGGCTGTGACGCTGGAATTTCGCCGTGTAATGGATGGAGTGGTGCGGCTGGGGCGGCAGAGTCAGATGTGGCGCAAGTTTCCTCAAGGGTGGAAGATTGTTTCCGCTCACGTTTCTTTTTTGCCGCTGTAAATGTTAAGTCATTTCCCTTGAATTGCCCGTAATGAAATTCTGTCGATCGGGCTGGGCGGGTTTATAGATATTATGGATGTGAATTACAGATTGTTTGTGAAACCCGCCCCTACAAGTATTGTGGTTAATTTACCTGACAGGATATTAAAGCTAAGAAAACAATATATTCAAATGTAAAATTACTATTTTAATTTGATTATTGTTGAGCCATGTAATTCGGCATAGATTCTTTTTTTCCTTTACTATTAGTACCTCTTCTTTTTGGTCACTCCCATTCGCTAATACAGTTCATATTTGAGCAAAGTACACGGAATCGAGCCATTATAAACAGGAATCCGCCGGGATGTCCTGAGTCCCACCTTTTTACCCAACTCCTTATTCCCAGTCAAAATAAAGGCATTCCAACCTTTAAAACGATGCTTGAAAATATCCCCCAACATCTTGTACAAATCTCCTAATTCGCTGGCATCTCCCAGGCGCTCTCCGTAGGGAGGATTGCAAATCAGAACGCCTCTGTCTGCGGGTGCTTCCAACTGAGATAACTCGGTTTGAGCAAACTGAATCTTACCGGAAATACCAGCTTGCTGCGCGTTCGTGCGAGCTTGAGTTAACATATCGAAATCGCGATCGCACCCTGCAATCACCTCTTTAAGTTCCGGTAACTCACTATTTTCCGCTTCCGCCCACAATTCATCCCACAAAGGTTCGTCAAAATCCCGCCAACTCATAAATCCAAACTTTTCTCTAAACAATCCCGGTGCAATATTCAATCCCTTTAAAGTCGCTTCCAAAGGCAAAGTTCCAGAACCGCACATCGGGTCTAAAAACGGCAAATCAGGCGTCCATTCTGCCATCTCCAACAAAGCCGCAGCTAGGGTTTCTTTGAGGGGAGCAAGCCCCATCGCCGGTCGATATCCCCGGCGGTGCAAACTGCCGCCAGAACTGTCTAAGCTTAAAATAGCTCTATCTTGATGAATGTGAATGTTAATTTGCAAATCAGGATTCTCTACATCGACATTAGAACGCTTGTTAAATTGAAGGCGCTGTTGGTCGGCGATCGCATTTTTGACCTGCAAAGCTGTAAAGTGAGTGTGGTTCAACTTTTCGTTGCCGCCGGTGCAGTTTACTGCTAAAGTATTTTCGGGGTATAAGTATTCGTCCCAAGGGATTTTCTGCACTTCGCGGTAGAGCATATCCGAGTTGTAACACCGGAATTCGGCGATCGGCATTAGCACTCGAAAAATTGTTCTCGACCAAAGATTGACGCGGTACAATAAAGCCCGATCGCCCGCAAAGTAAACCCCTGTAAAATCTGGCTTGACATCCTGGGCCCCTAAACGTTCTAATTCTTGGGCGGCAATTGTTTCTAAACCGCGCGCAACTGTAGCAAAATATTGATTCATTGATAATTGGTAATTGGGAATTGGGAATTGTTACTAACAACAGACTCCAGACTGATGACTATAATAGCTGGTTTTAATCCTAACTATCAAAATAAATACTCTACCTTTACGATAAATCACTCGCATTAATCTGGGTGGGGGCGGGTTTGAGAGATTGTTCTTTGTTGGCTGTGATTGTTTGTGAAACCCGCCCCTACAGATTGTTAAAAATGTGTGAGTCACAAACTGTCAGTAATACTGGTGAAATTAAAAGCTTTCACGCGCACTCCGGGTACGACACTACCGCCGTAACGCTTCACCGTACTAACTGCATCCACATCGCGCAACATATCAGGTAAAACTTGATTGAAACGCAGGTTTTTAATCGGGTAAGCAATTTTGCCATCCTCAATCAAAAAAGTACCGTCGCGAGTCATTCCCGTTACTTCCAATGTTTTCGGATTAACGTAGCGCACGTACCAAGCTCGACTGACGAAAATTCCTCGCTCGGTTTGAGCAATTAAATCGGCTAAACTTTGGTCGGAACCTGTCATCACGATCGGGTAATAAGCACCTTTTGCCTCTTTGCCTTTTTGTTCGGCCCAGTAGCGGGAATAAGACAAACTTTGAGGGACGCCATCTTTGATGATTTCCAAATAGTTATTGCTCAATCCGTCGCCGAAAAAAGTATTCGATCGCAACAAAGGATGAGCCGGATCGCGCTGCACTTGCACTAACGGGCTAAAAAGTTGTTCCCCCGCGCGGTTTCCCGCTGGTTTTCCCTCTGCATCGGCGATCGACATAAACGATCGCCCCTCATCCGCCGCCCTCGCATCCAGCCCCCAAATTACCCACGGTAGCAAGCCCGCAAAAGCAGCGCCGTCAAAGATTACCGGATAAATGCCGGGAGTGACTTCGCGGGGGTTGCGGGAGGATTTCGCCCGATCGAGCACTTGTTCTGCTAATTGGGCGATCGGCAATTCGTTGATACTCCAAGCAGTGCTCTTCGCCCAACTAGAACCGTCTTCAACGCGAGCAGTAAAGCTGAAATCCGCATCTGTAGACTGGTTGCAGGCGCGGAGTCCGGTTGACGAGGCGATCGCGTACAGCGACGCCTCAGTGCTCAAAGTGCCCGAACCATGAGCGCCCCCCTGGGAGGATCTGGCGCACGCTTGCTGCACCATTTCGGCCCGCGCTAGAGGCGATACAGTTGCCGTTGCTGCGTCGAATGCGGGCGATCGCAAATCGTAGGTTTGAGGCGGCAGCAGCGGCATCCATTCGGGGTCTGCCGGCGCAATTCGGGCCAATTCTTCCGATCGCTTGACTGCAGAGGCGATCGCATCTTCATCAAATTCTGTAACAGCAGCAGAGGCGCTTTTGTTACCGAAATAGCTAGTAATGTTCAGGCTAAATACAGTTTTGCTGATATTTTGGCTGATTTGATTTTCCGAAAATCGGGAAAGAGATTCCTCGCCAGTAGAGAGACTGACAAATACTTCCTCTGCTTTGGATAGTTTGACTGCTTTTTCTACTACAGATAAGGCTTGGTCTTCACTTAAAATTGCGGGCGATGTTGTTACAATCATGATTGGTAATTAGGCATTGCGAATTGGACATTGCGAATTGGGCATTGCGAATTGGGCATTGCGAATTGGGCATTGTTAGCAATTAACTAATAACTAAGAACCGATGCCCCATGCCCCATGCCCTATTACCCAATTTGAATATCCCTCACTCGCACCGGCACACAAGCGTGAGTCATCTGAGCAACCTGCATCGGCTCGCCCTTTCCGCATATATGAGTACCGCACTGAACCAGCTCCGAAGCCGGCCCGATCGCATCTATTTGATTCCAGAAATCAGTAGTCATCGCCTGATAAGTTACATCCTTCAACATACCGACAACTTTACCTTTTTCCACCTTCCAAAAAGCATCGCCACCGAATTGAAAATTGCGCCGCTGCTGGTCGATCGAATAACTACCCATACCGTCGATTAAAATCCCGTCTTCCGTATCCGCAATCATCTGTGCCAAAGTAGCAGTATGGCTGCCGCCATCCGGGCCCGGCTCCAATCCCAAATTGGGAATTCTCACCATCGGCACGCTCGACCAACTGTCAGCGTAAGCAGAACCGTTGCTGCTACCGCGTCCGAGGCGATAAGCCGTCTCTCTGTCAGTGAGATAATCAACTAAAATTCCATCCTTGACAACGTACCAATCTTGTGATTTTACGCCCTCATCATCGTAACCCATTGTACCGCGACCACCTGATTGAGTGCGATCGCACTTAAAATTCACCCAAGGTGCAGCATATTGCAGTTTATTTAACTTATCAGTAGTAGCAAAGCTCGTGCCAGCAAAATTAGATTCGTAACCGTAAACCCGGTCTAATTCAGTTGGATGTCCTACCGATTCGTGGATTGTCAAATACAAATTTGTCGGCTTAAGAATCAGGGATTTGCAAATACCAGCCGGGACTTTTGGAGCGCGGACTTTCTCAATAGCTTCGGCGGCAACTCTTTCGACTTGACTCAACAAATCATCGGGATTAATATGTTCGTAACCGATATTAAGCGGCGGGCGATCGTAACTGCGACTTTGGGCATCGCCGCCCGCAATTGCCGTACAGCTAAAACCCGGATAGCAGCGGTAGATTGTTTGTTCGATTAGCGAGCCTTCTGTAGAAGCAAAAACCTTGTCTTCGCGGCTAAACTGCAAAAAAGAAGAAGCTTTTTTGATGCCTTGTGCGCCGTGTGCTAGTAGCTTCTCGTTGATAGTTAGCAGCAGTTCGGCTTTCTCAGCAACGGGTACAGAAAAAGGGTCAATGGCGATGGGAGTAATGTAGGTATCGACATATTTTTCGACAGGCACTAACCGCACCGGTTCCTTTTGAGTCAAGCGGCTGCCTTTAGCGATTTCTACAGCCAAAGCGACTATTCTTGCAACCTCTGCCGGCGTTTTGCTGTGACTGGCGGCAAACCCCCAAGCGCCGTCTAGAAGCACGCGCACGCCAAAACCGGAACTTACATTATCTGACAGTTGACTTAAAGATCGATCGCGCGCGTAAAGATTCTGCCTTCGGTAACTGCAAAAACGTACATCACCGTACTCGCAACCTGTTTTCCGAATCAAATCTACAGCCAAATTTGCTAACTCGTTAGCAGAGATTTTTGCAGTTAATTGCACCATAGTTATTCGTCATTCGTCATTAGTTGTTAATTATTATAGCGCTTTTCAATTTTTTGAACCCTTTTCAATAAGCTTTCTCTGGGCGGGCTCTCCTGCCCAACCCCTACTCCCCACAATCAATTCACTCTTTGTGGAACAGGCATCTTGCCTGTTTGTGGAACAGGCATCTTGCCTGTTTGTGGAA
>NZ_JAUBVD010000044.1:19744-38666 GCF_036705675.1 Microcoleus sp. AT8-A3 | reverse complement strand
CAGGCATCTTGCCTGTTAATTTTGTGGAACAGGCATCTTGCCTGTTAATTTTGTGGAACAGGCATCTTGCCTGTTAATTTTGTGGAACAGGCATCTTGCCTGTTAAGAGAGAATGGTGCAAAATCTCCTTTTAATCCTACTCCATGTCCTGCAAAACCCCTGTCAAAATTTCCACAATGCGATCGATATGTTCCTTCTCAATAATCAGCGGTGGCGACAAAGCAATAATATCACCCGTAGTCCGAATCAGCAACCCTTTTTCATAGCACTGCAAGAAACAATCAAAGGCCCGTTTCCCCGGCTTCCCAGCAATAGATTCCAACTCAATACCTGCCACCAGTCCCAGATTCCGAACATCAATTACGTGCCGCACGCCCTTCAAAGAATGCACCGCATCTTCCCAGTAACCGGCCATCTTATCAGCTCGTTCAAATAACCTTTCTTCCTCATAAATATCCAGCGTCGCCAAAGCAGCCGCACAAGCCACAGGATGACCAGAATAAGTATAACCATGAAAAAGCTCGATCGCATTTTCAGGAGCATTCATAAAAGCATCATAAATGCCTTCTTTCACAAACACCGCCCCCATCGGCACCGTACCGTTAGTTATCCCTTTCGCCGCCGTCACAATATCGGGAACCACCCCAAAATATTCCGTAGCAAAACTAGAGCCTAGCCGCCCGAATCCGGTAATTACCTCATCAAAAATTAGCAGGATTCCGTATTTGTCGCAAATCGCCCGCAGTCGCTCCAAATAACCTTTCGGCGGAATCAAAACACCTGTAGAACCAGCCACCGGTTCCACAATTACCGCTGCAATATTAGACGCATCGTGCAAAGCGACAATCCGCTCCAATTCATCCGCCAAATGCGCTCCCCATTCCGGTTGTTTGCGGCTGAAAGCATTGTGTTCGAGATTGTGAGTGTGAGGCAAATGATCGACTCCCGTTAGCAAACTGCCAAAAAACTTGCGGTTTGTACCGATACCCCCGACAGAAATTCCCCCAAAACCAACGCCGTGATAGCCACGTTCCCTACCGATTAATCGTTGACGAGTTCCTTCACCTTTCACCCGGTGATAAGCAATCGCAATTTTCAAAGCAGTTTCTACTGATTCCGAACCCGAATTAGTAAAGAAAACGCGATCGAAATTGCCCGGAATCATCTTTACCAAACGCTCCGCTAATTCAAAAGCACCCGGATGTCCCATCTGAAAAGCCGGAGAGTAATCCAAACGCAAAACCTGCTGTTTAACTGCTTCGGCAATTGTCTCGCGGGCGTGCCCTGCATTGACGCACCACAGCCCCGCAGTACCATCTAAAATTGAGCGGTTATCATCTGTTGTAAAGTGCATATCTTTTGCCGAAACCAATATTCGCGGATTCGCTTTAAATTGTCGGTTGGCAGTGAAGGGCATCCAATAAGCGTCCATATTTGTCATGTTTTTTTATCCTTTTATATTGATGCTTCTGCATCCAAACTATAACTTGCTACCGATTGCCGATCGCCAGACGCTTATTATAATTTTACAAAACACCTCTCTCCCTCTTTCTATCTTTTCTATCTCCTCTGCGCCCTCTGCGCCCTCTGCGGTTAGTAAAAAAAATATCATTCACAAATGAAATAAAATCACTGCCGCAATCCTAAATCTTGGCGATGGCTTTCCTAGCGGCAGAGATATCAGATTAAAAACCCGGTTCATTAATTAACATAAAAAAAACCGGGTTTTTAAGGAACCTAAAAACTTGATGTTTAATGACAAAAACTAGCTAATTAACGATCGCCCCCACAGACTCAGGCTGCAACAAACCCGTCAGCATTTTCACAGGCCTTTCTTCGTAGGGCCACGCGAAAGCATGGCGGAAAGCTGCTTCTTGACACGCTTGCAATTGCCGAAAATCAATGATATCCAAAGTTAACAAATTCTCGTACTCGAAAGGCAATCGCACGTTGTGCAATCCCGCGTTGTCGGTACAAATGGCAATATCGACACCAGCTTCAAAACATCGATCGAACACAACCTTCAATTCCCGCATATCCTGCAACGTCCCCGTTTTGAGATAGGTAGTCGGGCAAACTTCCAAGCATTGACCCCTGCGCGCGACTTCTGGCAGCAGTTCGGGATATTTTAACGGAATTTGAATCCCGTGGCCGATCCGCATCAGATAGGGCAGAAGTTCGGGATAACAGCCAGAGGTAGTTTCGTAGAGGTGGCCGGTAGTTTTGATGCCGATCGACCTCGCGTACTGGTACAATCCGACAAACTCCTCCAAACGATCGCCAATACAATCATCGCCCCCAGCTAGATCGATCGCACAAACATATTCCCCCATTTGCGCCGCCAAATCTACGATCGCCCGATTCACCTCATAGGGTAAACGCGAGTGCATACACAAAATTTGGCTAGTAACAATCGGACAATCGCTAATTTGACTTGCCTTGCCCACAACTTGTACAATTTCTGCCATCAAATCAATGCGTTCTGACTGATTCAAATGTTCTGGAGTCCGCAAATAAGGCGTATAGCGCAACTCCAAATAAGCCAGATTTTCAAACACGTAAGCGCCCCGCATCAACCGATAGATGAAATAAGGCAACGTCTCAACAGTTTGAACGCTTTCTACCAGCGTGTGCAGTTCCAAATACTCATTGAGAGTATTGCGCGGACGAGTGTAAAACTCCTCAAATTCCGAGTATTTCGGAAATCGATTAACCATCTCAGCATTGTGGCGATCGAAATACCGCCACAGCACCCTAGGAACGACGGAACCACCCAGATGGCGGTGCAACTCAGCGTGTAAACTCATGGCAACAAAGCCTCTATTTTCTCAATCTTAACAAAAATTAATTAGTCAGTAGTCATTAGTCAGTAGTCAGTAGTCATTAGTCATTGGTTATTTGTTAGTTCCAATGCCTAATGCCCAATAGACATCTCCCATAATTCTTGTGGAACAGGCATCTTGCCTGTTCAAAATAGGCTTTTTGGGAGATGCCCCATGCCCCATGCCCCATGCCCCATGCCCCATGCCCCATGCCCCATGCCCCATGCCCGTATCTAAAATCCCAAATCTAAAATCTAAAATCTAAAATTGATTGACATTTCGGACGCATTCATACATAATCGGAGATTGTGTCAACCTGAACAGAACGCGAGAAACCCTTGGCTAACGTAGTTGTAATCGGCGCCCAGTGGGGCGATGAAGGAAAAGGCAAAATTACCGATTTGCTCAGCAAATCCGCAGATATCGTTGTCCGCTACCAAGGGGGCGTCAACGCGGGTCACACCGTGGTAGTCAACGGTCAGACTTTCAAGCTGCACTTAATTCCGTCTGGGATTCTCTACCCTGATAAAGAGTGTATTATCGGCTGCGGCACGGTCATCGACCCTAAAGTTTTAATTGCAGAGTTAGATCAGCTAGAGGCACTGAATATTTCGACAACCTCGCTGATGATTTCGGAGACGGCTCACGTCACGATGCCCTATCATCGATTAATTGATGTAGCATCGGAAACGCAGCGGGGAAATTATAAAATCGGGACGACGGGACGCGGCATTGGCCCTACTTACGCCGACAAGTCGGAACGCACTGGCATTCGGATGCTAGATTTAATGGACTTGGACGGGTTGCAAGAACAATTGGAATGGACGATTAATTGTAAAAATGTCCTTCTCGAAAAACTCTACAATTTGCCGCCTTTAAATCCGCAAGACGTAATTGATGAATATCGAGTTTATGCGGAACGTTTGCGCCCGCACGTAGTAGATAGTTCCCTGAAGATTTATGAGGGACTTCACAAGCGGAAAAATATTCT
This sequence comes from Microcoleus sp. AT8-A3, assembly GCF_036705675.1. NCBI lineage: Bacteria > Bacillati > Cyanobacteriota > Cyanophyceae > Oscillatoriales > Microcoleaceae > Microcoleus > Microcoleus sp. AT8-A3. The sequence continues at coordinate 34,853 of NZ_JAUBVD010000044.1, read as the reverse complement.
GTTTGAAGGCGCGCAAGGCACTTTATTAGACTTAGACCACGGCACTTATCCTTACGTTACTTCGAGCAATCCCATCGCTGGCGGTGCTTGTGTGGGAACCGGAGTCGGCCCAACAGCGATCGATCGCGTAATTGGCGTAGCAAAAGCTTATACAACCCGCGTCGGAGAAGGCCCATTCCCTACTGAAATGGTAGATGGAATAGGAGCAATTTTGGGCGAGAGAGGTGCAGAATTCGGCACGACAACGGGCAGGAAACGTCGCTGCGGTTGGTTCGATGCAGTAATCGGCCGCTACGCAGTCCGCATCAACGGCCTTGACTGTCTGGCAATTACCAAACTAGATGTTTTGGATGAGTTAGAAGAAATAAAAGTTTGCGTTGCTTACGAAATTGACGGCGAAAAATGTGTTGATTTCCCGAAAAGTTCCCGGATATTTGCTCGCTGCAAACCTATTTACGAAACCCTTCCCGGTTGGAAACAGTCTACGGAAGAGTGCCGCAATTTGGAAGATTTACCGCAGCAAGCTTTGGATTATCTGAAGTTTTTGGCAGATTTGATGGAAGTGCCGATCGCGATCGTTTCTCTCGGTGCCAGCCGCGACCAAACTATCATTGTCGAAGACCCGATTCATGGGCCCAAGCGGGGGTTATTGTCGGCTGACAGTAGGCCTGTAGTAGCACAATCATGATACTTTAAGCTAAAATGTCATGATGAGAAAGCTTAATCAGTACAGTTTGAAACTTTTGGCGGTGTCGGCATGACCAATTTAGTTAAAGGCGACAGCGGATTAGTACAACTGACCCACGGCGATATCAAACGCATTATTGCCCACCAAAAGTTGTTCGGATTAGATGAATTGCAGAAATATTTGTTTCGTTTCTGCAAGACGATGCTAACGGCTGATGACTCTCTGCTCAAGCAGTTTAGTATTTACAATCTCGTACCGTCTGTTCTGCTCTACGGGCCGCCTAATACTGGTAAAACTACACTCTGTTACTTACTTTTCGACCAAATAAAGCAAGAAGTTACTAATGAAATCAACTTCTATACTGTAGACGTTGGGAGAATGCTCGACCCCGCTTTAGGGCAGTCTTCACGAAATCTAGAGCAAATATTTCAAGAGTTACGTAAAATTTCTTCAGATGGTTCATCAGTGTTTCTATTATTGGATGAACTAGATGCTTTTTGCATGAGTCGCAGTCGCGCACAGGAACACGATGCTGTTCGCAGAGCTATGACAACTTTAATGCTACAACTTGACAATCTTCAACCGTCAATAAGTCAGCGTTTTTTAGTATTTGGCATTACTAATGTGCCGAATCTAGTGGATACAGCAGTAGTGCGTAGATTTTCTTTAAAAGAAACTGTCGATCCCAATTTATCGCGGGATGAATTCAAATCCTATCTTGACTATTTGAATAAGCCAATTAAACATAATACTAAACAAGAAGATTTGCCAAAGTTGTACGGCATCTACCAGCGTCGCGCCTTTACCGCAGGCGATATCAAAGCTTTGTATAAAGTTTTACTAATAGATGTAATATGCGGCGATCAAGATATCTCTATATCTGAAAGGCTTGTTGAGCTTTTTGAGCAGGGATTTTCGACCGGCCAACACTTAGATAAAACATACAAGGAGTTATTAGATGCCTAAGAAAGAGTTTGAGACTGATGAAGATAGGATGATTTATAATCTCGAAGTTCACAGAGATTTGATTAAGTGGGTTATCGAAAAAATGGCTAAAGAAGGTATTCCCTGCAAAATAACAAAAGGAAACAGTTCAAAAGGTGATATTTTGATAATTAAGCCTGAAGACGCTTCACGAGTAAAAGACATAATTCGGCAGATTCAAAGTAAATATAATCCTTAGAGAGTCCCATGCCACACATTGAAATCAAGACAAAAAAGAATATCTTTCCAGGTGAAGCTCAGAAAATTATCGACAAACAAACTGTTGTTGCAGTTATTACTACAGGAACCATTTCTCCTGATGCAAAAAGGCGGTTTGACCTAGCAGGGATAGCTTGGGCTGAGAATGTCCCAGAAAGTGAATTTATGGAATCTGAAGCTAAGGAGGAAGGATAATGTTAGACATCGGCTTTATTTCCAAGGATGGTAGTTTAACCAACAGTGTAGAACTGACGGAAGATTTTTACTTGTGGTTGGCAAAGTCAGAGTTTTCCAAAATCGGCAAATCAGTAAGAAGAAAAATACAGATAGATGGGGAAGAGGATATGTTATCTGTCGTGCCGTTAAGTAAAGGTAATAGTAAGAAGTTAAAGGAATTTTTTCGCGAAGAGGTTGTCCGCGAAAGCGATGCTGTCATCACTAAACTAGGAGATAGCCCTTCCAAAGAAGAGTATCAAGCGGGAACATATCGTTTGAGAAAAATGCTGGAATTGCTGAAGTGTGTGGAAAACGAAAATTATCAATACCTCCAGCGAATTTAATTAAGCGCGATCGCAATATCACAATTCTGATAAAATGTAAAAACAATCAGCAGAAAGTCATAAAATGGAACTCGCAGTAGAATGTCAAAAGCGGGCAGAAGGCAGTAAACCTAACGCCCTGCGCCGCTCTGGATTGATTCCCGCCGTCCTCTACGGGCACAAAGGCTCTGAATCCATTTCCCTTACCATCAAAGCCAAAACAGTTGAACACCTGCTCAAAAAGCACGTAGTCAACAATACCCTAATTGACCTCAGCATTCCCGACCTCTCTTGGAGCGGAAAAACCTTGCTCCGGGAAGTTCAAGTTCATCCTTGGAAGGGCTATCCTTACCACCTGAGCTTTTTCTCCGTGGCAACTCAAGACAGCCTGGAAGTTGAAGTGTCGCTGAATTTTGTCGGCGAACCAGTCGGCGTCAAGTTAGAAGGCGGCATTTTGGATACCGTACTGACGCAACTCGCAGTTAAGTGCAAACCAGACAGCATTCCTGAAGCAATTGAAGTAGATATTTCTCATTTAAAGGTTGGGGATGCGCTGCATATTCACGAGTTAGTTTTGCCTGCGGGAGTGGTAGCTCTCGGCGAACCAGATCAGGTGGTTGTTAGCGTGCTGGGAATTCAAGCAGGTTCTGAAGCAGAAGACGCAGAAGAAGACGCAGCCGCAGCAGCTTAATTAGTAATTGCTAATAGTTGTTAACTAATTAATTGTTGAAAAAAAAGGGCGATCGCTTTCTCCCAAAAGGGCGATCGTTTTTTGCTAAAAAGGCTATTCTAATTTGGGTTCGATCGCACTTACTCTACTGGGCCTTGAATCTGCTGTCGCACCCATTGACTAAAATCAATCTGTGCGGCAACTTCATCGATGAAAGCCACTTCTAGAAACTGGTATAAATCCGTTTTTTCAATAATGGGAAAAGTCGGAGATCGATCGCGCTCAACATAAGCCCCATCGACTAATTGCAGAATCCGCCATACCCGCCCGTTAAACCGCCAAAATTCCGGCACGCCTATACTGGCATAGAGTGTATTTTTATTGATATCGGTATGGGTAATATCTACTTCCACGACTAAATCCGGGGCGGGATCGACATTCAAATTAACCAGGCGATCCGCCACTAAGGCATAATTCTGGATGTAATACCCATTGTCAGGCTCGGCGCTCTTGAGGAGGTCTTCGCGATCGAGCGTAGTCGATCCCATCGTCTTGATTTTCATGCCCATCTCCACCACAAGGACTCTAATAAAGAGTTCAATCAAGCGAGCAGAGCGTTCGTGTTCTTCGAGGGGCATGGTGATTTCTAATACTCCGTTATCGTAGCTAAAACGGGCGCGGGTGCGCTCCATCAGCAAACTTTGAATTTGCTTGAAGGCTTGCCAATCGATATCGCGAAAGGTGAGGCGCTTTTCACCGACAAGTTGAGGTGGTGGCTCTAACAACATCAAAATTACCGCAATTTAAGCGAAAGTTGACAAAACATTTGCTGTTAATTATTTTAATATATTTCTTCAATAAGTCTTGTGGTGCAGGCATCCTGCCTGGGATCGATTTTGGTGCGTGAGGAACTATTGCCGCTGGAACTTCGTCTGCTGCACTATCGACTTTCTCAAGTTTCTAGAGGTACAAACCAAACCTCGAAAATCCTGCTGACATCAGCCGAATCAGGCATCCCTCATGGGGGGTGAAAACCTGTATCTGCGGTGCAAGCACTAGAATGCCGGGAAAAAACCGAGGCGGAGGTGGTCGATCGCTTTTTTGCCGGAGTTGCGCGCTCGCGATCGTATTCTGCTATTGTTGAAGCTTTGCATCACATTCTCGACAGCTTTGGTAAAACGGCAATTGTTGGCGTCAAACCGCTGTATAATTGTGAAACATTTTGAATCCTATAATTTACTTGCTACTTGTGGAGCCGCCGCCCCTATGCCATCAACAGTCAGTACAGAATCAACAGCGGTTCAATTTAACCAACAGGGAGAAACATACTTATCCCAAGGAAAAATAGAAGAAGCCATCGCCTCCTGCGAGCAAGCTTTGAAGATTCACCCCAATTTTGCACCGGCTTACAAGACTTTGGGCAACGCGCTGCAAGCTCAAGGCAGGATGGAAGAGGCACGGCACTGGTACGCTAAAGCGATTGAAATAGAACCGAATTTTGCGGAAGTATACGCGAATTTGGGCAGCCTGGGCGCGCAGCAGCAAAAATGGCAGGAGGCGATCGGATTTTATCAAAAGGCGCTCGCGATTAAGCCGAATTTCGCGGGAGTGTACCGGAATTTAGCAAAAGTATTCGGACAAATTGGCAAACCGGAAGAAGCCCAGCAGTGCTGGTATCAAGCATTTAGTTTGGAACCGGAAAAAGTAGCGCCGGGGGAACACTTGAATATGGGCGACGCTTTTTTTCGGCAGGAAAAATTCCCCGAAGCGATCGCCTGTTACGATCGCGCTATAAAATTAAATCCTAATGTGGCGACAGCTTACCAAAATTTGGGCGAAGCGCTCAAAAAACAAGGCAAGTTAGAGGAAGCGACAGCATATTATCGCAAAGCTATTGAACTGAACGCAGCTAATGCGAGAAATGGCAGCGAGGGAGAGCAAACATTGGCGGGTGCAACTGCGACAAACGGTGCAGTTAAGCAGCAGCCCGCAGCAACCGCAGTTAAGCCGCCAGTGCAGCCGCCAGTTAAGCCGCCAGTTCAGCAGGCAGTTAATTCTACAATTAATATAGAAGATCCAGAAGCATACAAAATACTGGCAGAAGGCTATTTTGCTCAGGGTAAATTGGAACAGGCGATCGCAGCTTGCAAGAAGGCGCTGCAAATTAAGCCGGAAGCGCCGCTTTACAAAATGCTGGGCAACGCCCTGCAAGCTGGCGGAAAAATTGATGAAGCTAAAAGTTGCTATGTCAAAGCAATAGAAATCAACCCAAATTTTGCCGAAGCTTACGCTAACTACGGCAGCATTTGCGCGCAGCAAGAACAGTGGCAGCAAGCGGTTTCTGCTTACGAAAAGGCGATCGCCCTGAAACCGGATTTTGCCGGTGCTTTCCGCAATTTTGCGAAACTGTTGACGCAGTTAGGCAAGCCGGAGGCTGCTGCTGAGGCTTGGTATCGAGCATTTGCGATCGACCCGAAGTCTGGCACCGCTGAGGAACACGAGAATTTAGCCAAAACTTTGATCGAGCAAGGTAAGGTAGATAAGGGAATTGAGTGTTATCGGCGCGCGGTTGAGTTGAACCCAAATGCGGGTGCAGCTTATCACGAATTGGGGGAAATTCTTAAGGGGCAAGAACAGTGGGAAGCGGCGGTAGATGCTTACAGCAATGCTATTAGAAACAATCCCGATCTTTCTTGGTCGCACAACAATTTAGCTGAGTCGCTGGTTAAGTTGGAACGGTGGGAGGAAGCTGTAAATGCTTACCGCAAGGCGATCGAATTAAATCCTGATTTTAGCTGGTCTCACAACAATTTAGCAGATGTATTGCTGAAGTTGGAACGGTGGGAAGAAGCTGTAGAGTCTTACCGGAAAGCAACAGAATTAAATCCAGATTTCAGTTGGTCGCACAACTATTTAGCAGACGCGCTAATTAAACTAGGAAGGTGGGATGAGGCAATTTCCGCTTACCAAAGGTCGATCGAACTCAATCCTGACCATTTTTGGGCGCACAACAATTTAGCAGAAGCGCTGGTGAATTTGGAACGTTGGGATGAGGCGGTTGTTGCGTACCGGCGTGCTAACGAAGTTAATCCGAATTTCTTCTGGTCGCAGAGCAAATTGGGCGACGCGCTGCTAGAACTGGAAAGGTGGGATGAGGCGATCGATGTTTACCGGCGCGCAGCCGAGTTAAATCCCGATTTTCCGTGGACTTATTACAACATGGGAACGGCTTTTGAGAATCTGGAACGGTGGGATGAGTCGATCGCCGCTTACCGCCGCGCTGCGGAAATTCAGGCGGATTTGCCGTGGCTTTCGCAAAAGTTGGCTGATGCTTTGAGGATGCGATCGCAGTGGGATTTGCGGGATGCGATGGGTTTGTACCGGCGGGCGATTCAGGAGAATCCTGATGACGTGCAGTTGTATCACAAGGCGTTGGAGATTGCGCCGAATGATGCTGACCTTTATGTTGAGTTGGCTAATGCTTTGGTGCGGAAGAATTGGCCGGATGGGGCGATCGTCTTTTATCAGATGGCGCTGCAGGTAAACCCCGAATGCGGTGAGGCGCACTTGCAGTTGGGGATGCTCTTCGCGCAAAAGAATGATACGGATCGGGCGATCGCTTGTTACCGCCGCGCTATAGACGTTCAACCAAATCAGTATAAACCTTACCAATTGTTAGGGGATGCTTTGGGTGCAAAGGGTCAGCGGGAAGAAGCGATGAACTGTTACCGCCGCGCGATCGAGTTAAAACCTGACGATCCGTATATCCACAACAATTTAGCGGATATGCTGCGACATCAAGGAGATTTGGACGGGGCGATCGCTTGTTATCGCCGCGCCATAGAACTTAAGCCTGATTTCTCTTGGTTCCACTATAATTTGGGTGAAGTTTTGACTAAGAAAGGGCAAATTGATGAAGCGAGTTCTTGTTACCGTCACGCCTTAGAGTTAGAACCCAAGATTTTCTAATTTTCCGTGCAATTGAGCCTGTATTTGGTAATTTAATACAGGCTAATAGAACCTACTTGCCTTAAAATAATATGAACGAGATTAGAGGAACTACCATGAACCCTGAAGCAACTAAACGCTTGGAAGAATCCATCCAAAAGACTTTATCCACTCATGCGAAAAACGACAAAAGTTATCTATGGATGGCCTATTGGGTAATCTTTGAGCGCGAAGCTGATCCTGATGGATTAGAACTTTGGTTAAATGAACTAAAGTTAGGTTTGAGCCGAGCCACGGTTATAAAAAAGATGTTTGAGTCCCATGAATTTCAGCAGCGTCTTCCAGAGGAAGAGAGGGGCAGCAAATTAATGACAAGCTTCACAATGCCCAATAGGGAAATGGTGAAAGAATTTCTTCCCCCTGTAGATGATTTTCCAGTAGTTCCCCTGAGTATAGATGAGTTGAAAGAACAAGTAGCAAGTAAACATTGGTTTCATCAGATCGATTTGGGGAACGGAATAATCACACCTGGAAAAGATGAGAGCGCGGAGAAGCTACTTAGGATAAAAATGCCTGAAAAGCTAGATGGAAGGACTGTGCTTGACATAGGTACTTGGAATGGTTTTTTCTCATTTGAAGCAGAACGTCGCGGTGCTAGTCGCGTTCTCGCAACGGATTCGTATGCGTGGCATACCTTCGATGGGAAATCTGGATTCGATCTAGCACGGAGAGCTCTCAATTCAAAAGTACAAGCTCTGGAAATAGATATACTCGATCTTTCTCCCGATAAAATTGGGACTTTTGACTTAGTTCTGTGCCTGGGCGTACTTTACCATATGCGTCACCCGCTACTCTCTTTAGAGAAAGTTTTTAGCGTCACTGGAAATCAACTGATATTGGAAACAACGGTTGAACTCTTTTCAGAAGACAGACCGGCTATGGTGTTTTATCCCGGTACAGAATTTGCTAACGATCCAACCAATTGGTGCGGCGCCAATCCAGCAGCCGTGATAGCCATGCTGAAAGTTGCCGGATTTAGCAAAGTCGAATTAGTGAGCTTAGTAGATTTCCCTATTCCGCAAACAGGACGAGCAACTTTTCATGCTTGGAGATAATTTCACTTTGTGAGTCTTTATTTCCATTAAAATACGTTCATCGATATCAAAGGAACCACCATGAACCCCGAAGCAACAAAGCCTCTAGAAGCAGCAATTCAAAAAACTTTATCCACTCATGCTAAAAGCGACAAAAGTTATCTGTTGATGGCATATTGGGTAATCTTTCAGCGCGAAGCCGATCCTGATGGGATGGAAGGTTGGTTAAACGAACTTAATACAGGTGCGTCTCGATCTACTGTTATAAAAAAAATGGTTGAGGGGCATGAATTTCAACAAAAGCTGATAGGTGAAGAAGGTGGCAATCATAGCTTTACCGAAGAAAATATCAACTCTATCTTGGGTACTAAACTTCATAGTGCTCGCATGAAAATGATGAGAACACTGCTACCGCCTGCTAAGGCGATCTTAGATTTGGGAGGTTATTCTGCATCAGATCAAAGAGGAGCTCTATTACAGCTCGGCTATCCTCATCTTCCAGAAAATATATATATTAGAGATTTGCCTCCCGATAAAATGATGTTTCCTGGGCAAGAATGGCCAATAAAAGTTAAATACCAAAATTGCAATATTGAATATGTTTATGGAAGTATGACAGACTTAAGCTGCTTTCAAGAAAGTAGTTTTGACTTGGTTTGGTCGGGAGAGTCAATCGAACACATCACCACAGAAGACGCAGAACAACTATTGGATCAAGTTTATAAATTGTTAAAGTCTGGTGGTAAGTTTGCTCTTGATACCCCTAACAGGAAAGCTACAAAGCTACAGTTTCCCAATAATTATATTCATCCCGAGCACAAGCTAGAATACTATTTCGATGATTTGTGCAAGCTCTTAGAGAAGCACAATTTCAAAATAGTGGATACAAAGGGTATTATCAATCTATCAAAATCGATTGAAACATCAAACAAGGAAACTCTAAACCATGAATTTCTTCACAGCCAACTGTTAAACGATGATCCCGATCGATCTTATTGTTTTTACATTTGCTGTATGCGAGCGGAAGATTTGTAGGCTCATTTATTAGAAGACGAACAATGCTTCATCGAAATTATTCATCTATCTCTTCCCTTCCTCTGTATCAAGAGTGTTCTCTGCGGTTTAATCATTCCGATGCAACCGGAATTGATATAATTGGCTAGTAATTCAAAAAACTCACGCTACACTTTCCGAGACTGGTAGAAAATTATACTAGACGAGTTGATTTTTGAATCACAAAGGTGTTCGACCTTTCTTTTGGCCTGAATCCAATCCAATTATCTTCCAAAACTTCAACAATATTTCCACCTTCTTTTCTGACAATATCAAAGATAGTACCTTGAGGTAATACGTGCATTTCCATTTCCCGCCGCGTAGCTTCATCATGTAGATATTTTTCTAAAGAGAAGTTATACCCCATGCGATAAGTAGGTACTTGAAAATATGCTACCCCTCCAGGATTTAATGCTGTGATCATTTCTTTGACAATCAAGCTAATAATTGGCGGAGGATTGTGTTGGAGAACGATCGCAGAATAAATCACATCTACCTTTGGTAAATTCTCTATATCTTTTACTTCCCGGACGTGACGTAAATTAATATTGCTAATTCCTTGATTTTCCAGGTAGTGTTCCGCACTTTGTAAATGGGCTCTAGATATGTCATACCCAAATACTGTCTCAAATTTTTCTGACAGCCAGCGAGTCACGCGGCCGAGACCGCATCCATATTCCAAACAAGATTTAAAGGCACTTCGATCTAATCCGTTTCTATCCAAGGTTTTCAAGAGCTGCACGACATTTGCCCGCCCTGAATCATAAAACAATTCTTTTGTCGTGTTAATTTGGGACTGCAGAAACTGCTCTGAAGTGATCACAGACCAGTGCGGTTCTGTCTCGCCCAGATAAGACCACGTATCTTGAATGTGTTTAAACAGAACTTGCAGTAAAGCTCGATCGGATACATTTTCGATATTCATGGGCGGCTCGTCTCCAGCCAGTGGGAGGTGGTGAGTCTGCTGATTTTTATTTTGAAACTCCTGCGATCGCATGAAATTCTGTCGGAGTTCCTGAGTATTCGCTGCTCCTTGTAATTGAGCATCGATTGCTTTTTGGTTCTCTGGTTCTCTGTCTAAAAGTAGACGGTAAGCCCATAAAATTGATTCGCGTGTCAGCTTGATTTGCATACAGTTGTACAGTTAATAAAGTTTACTATTTAGACAATACTGTATAAATTGACAAACTATGCCTATAAATTTGAGACAATAGTTATATTTTTGTGCCTCGCAATTATTCTGTGCCTCGCAATTAAAAAATTGTTTCTTTACTAAGTTCCAGCGTGTCGATCGGGAAATTTAACTTGATTTAATGCCATTTGCGCTTGCTGTGCGGCTTGCTTCCAGGCTTCGGCTTGGGATTCATACCAGTGTTTGTCTTCGATCGTTCTAGCTATATATTCAAGGCGATTTCGGATTTTTTTTCCCACAGTTTGAGGACTCAGAGAAGACCTAATTTCCCTCGCCGCGCGCGCTCCTACTTCCTGCGCTTCTCGCTGATTGTCAAAGACATACTGCATTAAGGAAGCAGCGCGATCGACATCCGGTTCGGCCCAGATACTGCCTTTTGGGTAAAGGCCGTAAGGTTCATCAGTTGTAACCAAGTCATAGTTTACCAGAAAACTATTGCCGACATTCATAAATTCAATATTAGCTGAATAAGCAGTAGCGATAACTGGTTTGCCACAGTACATCGCATCAGCCATTGTCAGACCAAAACCTTCGGCACGGTGCAGCGAGACATAACAGTCGCAATTATAGATTAAACTATTCACCTCTTCTTTAGTTAAATGACCCTCTATAAATTGAATGGACGGCCAGTCCTCTGCGGCCGCTAAAAGTTGCTCTCGATGGAGCTGCAATAAGGGATGCGAGCGAAACTTCATGACCAGGCAAACATCTTGATTTGAGCTTTCAAAAGCTTGTTTAAAAGCCTCAATAACAGCCAGTGGATTTTTCCGTTCAAAGCCGCTGCCAATGTCGAACATGAACAGAAAAATAAATTTATTTTTGGGCAAATCCAATGCTTCTCGATCGAGCGAATTTGGAGGCAGATAAATGCTGTGAGGCACTTTGATTACAGGAATCGGCGATACCGCTGAAATAGCTTCAGCAGTATAGCTGCTGGGAGTCCACACCTCATCAAACACATCAAAAGCTCCCAGCCAAAAATCCGGAAATGTTAACAGTTCCCATGCCCAATATCCAATATTATATCGCTCTTTAAAATACCCTGAGTTAATTGTATTCAGAATAGATTCGTGAGGGTTAGTATGGATGTAGTTGACGGCATAAGGATTGTTATCAGAAAAATTCGTGTAGGTAGAATCAAAATTCGGCTGCGAATCTTCCTTCAAATCTTTAATCACACAAGGAATCTCAGCAGCTTCTATTGCTCTGAGCGCACCCCTCACCCCTTCCCCAAGTCCAAACTCGCCTGTTACGTGACCTAGAACGTTGACTCCGAAAGCTGAATTTAGGTTGTTTAACATAAATAATATTATCCGAGTGATAATTGTGCAATTTGAGTTTGCTGCCACTGACTCGATCGCGCATTCGCAGCTTACGTGCAAGGCACTGAAAGATTTTGGCATTGCTTTAGTTCCATTTGAACTTGCAGTGCCGTCTGTTTCCACGCTTGAGCTTGGGATTGAGACCAGCTTACCTCTCTCTGAAGTTGTCTGATTTTGGTGGCTCTGGGCGAATAATTAAGCTTGTTTGCTATGTATTCGACGCGACTTTTAATCTTGCTACCGATCGCTTGGGGGCTCAGCAACGACTTCATCTCCTGCGATGCCCTCGCTCCTACTTTCTGAGCTTCTTGACGGTTGTAAAAAACATACTGCATTGAAGATGCTGCATGATCGATGTCTGGATCTGCCCAGAAATTTCCTCGGAAATAAGGGCCATAATCTTCAGTCAGCGTCACGAGGTCATATTTTACCAGAAAACTATTGCCCACATTCATAAATTCCATATTAGATGAGTAGGCAGTAGCAATTACTGGCTTACCGTAATACATCGCTTCCGCCATTGTCAGACCGAAACCTTCTGCCCGATGCAGCGATACGTAGCAGTCACAATTAGCAATTAAGGCGTGCAGTTCTTCTTTCTGCAAATGCCCGTCTATAAAGTGAATAGGCCAACCCTCAGCCAGGGCTTTAAGTTGCTCTCGCTTTTCGGGAAAATAGCTGGCATTAGAAAACTTGAGAACGAGTAAAACATCTTCATTAGATTTGCTAAAAGCTCGTTTAAAAGACTCAACTACAGCAAAGGGATTTTTGCGAGCAATCGTGCTGTGAAAGTCGAACATGAACAGAAAAATAAATTTATTTTTTGGTAACTTTAATGCTTCTCTGCTCAGTGACGGCTGTGGAAGATCGAGACTGGACATAACTTTAATCACTGGAATCGGCGATACGGCTGCAATCGCTTCAGCACAGTAATTGCTGTAAGTCCATATCTCGTCAAAGAAAGAAAAGCCGTACAGCCAGGCTGGGGGAAGTATTGGCAGTTCCCAAGCCCAGAATCCAATATTGTAACAATTCTGAAAATATTCCGAACTAATTCTATTCAACAATCCAGCTTCAGGAACAGTATGGACGAGGTTAATTCGATATGGTTTCTCTTCCGAAAAATTTGTGTAGGTAGCATCTAAATTCCGGTGCCAATCTACTTTCAAATCCCTAAGTGCGAAGGGAATACCAGCGGCTTCGATCGCTCTCAGGGTAGCTCTACCACCTTCACCCAGTCCATATTCACCACTGATGTGTCCTATAAAATTGATACCTAGATCGGAATTTAGAGTGCTATTTAACATCACCTATCAAATTCTCCTTACTTGTAATTATGCTAAAGTACATTACCGTTGAAACTGCAAATGTTTTAGTTCAGTTTGCATTTTTAGTGCTGTTTGCTTCCAAGCTTGAGTTTGGGAGGCCAGCCAGTCTCTTTCTGCCTGAAGACTGAGGTACTGGCTTGACAACTGCGAAGCAGCGCTTGTATTCAGAATAAATTCCAAGCGATTTCTAATCTTTTTGCCGACAGTTCGTGGACTTAGTAAAGATTTAATTTCTTTGGCGGATTGAGTTCCGACTTGCTGCGCTTCCTCATAGTTTTGAAAGACATATTTCATGAGGGATGCAGCATGGTCACTATTCGGTTCCGCCCAGACACTACCTTTGGGGTAAGCCCCATAATCTTCCGTTGTTGTCACCAGCTCGTATTTGACAGGATAACTATTGCCAACATTCATAAATTCCATATTAGACGAATAGGCTGTGGCAATAACTGGCTTGCCGTAGTACATCGCTTCCGACATTGTTAAACCGAAGCCCTCCGCCCTATGCAGAGACACATAACAGTCACAACTATTAACCAGGCCGTGAATTTCTTCTTTTTTCAAATGCCCGTCTATAAACTTAATCGATGGCCAACCTTCTGTCAATTCTTTGAGTTGCTCTCTTTTTTCGGGAAAATAATGTGAATTAGCAAATTTGAGGACAAGCAAGACATCCTCATTAGCTTGACCAAAAGCTTGTTTAAACGCCTCAATAGTGGCAAATGGATTTTTGCGTTCAAAGGAGCTGCCGAAGTCAAACATAAACAGAAAAATAAATTTGTCTTCGGGCAATTTGAGATCGGTTCGCGTCAGTGAAGGTTGGGGGAAAGCAAGACTAACGGGAATTTTGATAACGGGAACTCGCGAGACTGCTGCAAAAGCTTCGGCACAGAAGTTGCTGGTAGTCCAAATTTCATCAAATACATCAAATGCCCACTGCCACTCATCGGGAAATGCTGGTAGTTCCCACAACCAGACGCCTATATTGTATTTCCCTTTGAAATATTCCGAACCAATACCGGGAAAGTATCCTGCTAAAATCTGCTCTACCCAATTAGGGTTGGTTTGGATAATGTTGATTGGATATGGGTTGTCTTCGGAAAAATCTGTGTAGGTAGAATCTGAGTTGGGTTGCCCGCCTACCTTTAAATCTGTGACAGCAACAGGAATGCTAGCTGCTTCCATAGCTCTGAGAGTGCCTCTAGCTGCTTCGGCTAACCCAAAATCGCCAGTTATATGACCGGCTAAATTTACACCCAAAGAATTATTTAGTTGATGATTTAACATTCGTCTTGCTTTTTGCTGAGTTTGTAATCATAGCTTGCTTGCAATCTCTTACTAATGGATGGTCAGCACTGTCTTGCCATTAATGCTGCGACGCATCAATTCTTTCCATTCTGCTGAGTTAACTAAGGTATTGGTATCGAGGATATCTCCTTTTTCTGACGAAAAGCGAGCAAAATTTTCTAACCAGTTCAAGACTGTTTCTGTTGTTGAAAAAGGCGTGCACTTCAAGGATTCTTTAAGAAAGTTAGCCATCCCCGCCTTATCGCCTTTGCAATAAGCGTACCACCCTTCCCACAATAAGTCTTTGTACTGCATCTGACTTTTGACCTCAGTTTCTCTAACCCTAGCTTGCGAAAACTTTAATCTTTCCAATTCACTCTGAGTCTGATGGAGTTGTAACTGGCATTGTTTCAATTCACTCTGAGTCTGATGGAGTTGTAACTGGCGTTGTAACTGGGATTGTTCCAATTCACTCTGAGTGAATTGGAGTTGTAACTGGGATTGTTCCAATTCACTCTGAGTGAATTGGAGTTGTAACTGGGATTGTTCCAATTCACTCTGAGTTTGATGCTGGAGTGCTTGGGATTGTTCCAATTCACTCAGAGTGAATTGGAGTTGTAACTGGGATTGTTCCAATTCATTCTGAGTTTGATGCTGGATTGCTTGGGATTGTTCCAATTCAATCTGAGTCTGATGGAGTTGTAACTCGGATTGTTCCAATTCACTCTGAGTCTGATGGAGTTGTAGCTGGGATTGTTCCAATTCACTCTGAGTCTGGTGCTGGA
>NZ_JAUBVD010000044.1:0-19644 GCF_036705675.1 Microcoleus sp. AT8-A3 | reverse complement strand
GGATTGTTCCAATTCACTCTGAGTCTGATGGAGTTGTAGCTGGGATTGTTCCAATTCACTCTGAGTCTGGTGCTGGAGTGCTTGGGATTGTTCCAATTCACTCTGAGTCTGATGGAGTTGTAGCTGGGATTGTTCCAATTCACTCTGAGTCTGGTGCTGGATTGCTTGGGATTGTTCCAATTCACTCTGAGTCTGATGGAGTTGTAACTGGGATTGTTCCAATTGACTCTGAGTCTGGTGCTGGATTGCTTGGGATTGTTCTAATTCACTCTGAGTCTGATGGAGTTGTAACTCGGATTGTTCCAATTGACACTGAGTCTGATGGAGTTGTAACTGGGATTGTTCCAATTGACTCTGAGTCTGGTGCTGGAGTGCTTGGGATTGTTCCAATTCGCTCTGAGTCTGGTGCTGGAGTGCTTGGGATTGTTCCAATTCGCTCTGAGTCTGGTGCTGGATTGCTTGGGATTGTTCCAATTCGCTCTGAGTCTGGTGCTGGAGTGCTTGGGATTGTTCCAATTGACTCTGAGTCTGATGGAGTTGTAACTGGGATTGTTCCAATTGACTCTGAGTCTGATGGAGTTGTAACTGGGATTGTTCTAATTCACTCTGAGTCTGGTGCTGGAGTGCTTGGGATTGTTCCAATTCCCTCTGACTCAGTTGCAAGTGCAACTGAAATTCTGCCAATTCACTTTGAGTTTGCTGTAGCAGAGCCTTGTTTTGCTCAAATTCTGTCCGCGTCTCATAGGGCATATTGTATAAAAGAGGACTCGGCTCGACATTTAATTTCAAGTGAAAGTCACTTGAAAGCTTGGAAAGCTCGATAACTGCGATCGCATTTGCTTGAGAAAAAGGCGACCCGTATTCCACATAACTCAGTTCAAGAGCATCTAACTCTTCCCAAAGCACGTTAAAACTACTGCCATTTGTTTCTCGGTCTATTAGCTTTAAGCAATTAACTGAGACAGCCTCTTTAGGAATTCCATATTTTTTACCTAAAAGATACAAATACTCTTTACTAAACTGAATATACCATTCCCCATCTATAAGTTTTCCAAAAGGAACGGTAATCAAAGCTTTGCCATCAGGAGCAAGTATGTCGTATATTTTAGCAATTGCTTTTAAGGGACCTTCAAGATCGCGGTTTTCTTCCTGCTCTCCATATCCACCAGAAGGATCTCCTTTTTGTCCAATGTGTTCGACTGTCGAAAGTGAGACTATCGCGTCGTACTTTTGGGCAGACGGCAGGTTCATTAAGTCTTCATTATCTACCCCTACTTCTACTTCAAATTTATCGACAATTCGTCTTGATGTTATACCAAGCGTTTCACTCAAATGATTTTCATAATGAGAGAGTACATTTCCCACTTCAAGTATGCTTGCTGGTTTTTTGAGATCTGCCAAAAAGTTAAAGGCAATAGGTATTTCTACAGCTCTTTCGGTAGGATTGTTAAATCTTATACGATTGTAATAAAACTCTTTTTGAGTGAAAAAAAACGTTCTTTTCCATTCGTGCATTGGCGCTTCTCCTGTCTTTCGTATATATTAAATTTAGTCTTCTTTGAGAGTTTTGTGAATAGAGGCAATTGATACTGATACCGATGCCATGCGACTAATCTACCAGTCAACCCAATTTTCCCATAAATGCTCCCCAAGCGCAGCTTAATATTACAGCAATTTCCGTTAGTCTATTAAGACTGGCGTTGATCGCTATATGTTCCTGCCGGTTTAATCTGGCATCAAGCACTGTCGCCAGAATTTCTGACAACCCATGATGACTTTCACCTGTTGCACTTACCCAGCCATCAGGCTGTTCGTGCTGCAACATCAAGTACATCGCCTCTCAAGAGTCCGAGATTCAACCACAGTTTACACTAAGGTTAGGTCATTAAGGTTACATCTTGTCAAAGGTACACGACTTAGTGTAACCTGAAGTAGTTCATCAGCTTAGCACCATTGACAGTAACTCAAGATGGAAGCCAAAAAAAATGCCGTTGATTATTTGGACGAGGGCGCTCGACTTGTAGAGTTAGGGAGTCTGGAGGAGGCGATCGCAGCTTTCCGCCGTGCCATTGAGTTAAATCCTGACCTCTCCTGGTCTCACCACAATTTAGGGGAAGCTCTCGCAAAACTCGGTCAATTCGAGGAAGCGATCGCAGCTTATCGGCACGCGATAGAACTCAACCCGGATTTTTCTTGGTCTTATCATCACTTGGGGGATGCTTTAGAGCGACAGGAACAGTGGCAGGAAGCGGTTGTTGCTTTCTGCAGAGCCATTGAACTCAATGCCGAACATTTCGGGACTTACTGTGGGTTAGGGCATAGTTTAGCAAAACTGGGTCAGCTAGATGAGGCGATCGCGGCTTATCGCCGTGCCAGCGAGCTTAACCCAGAGACCGATTGGATTCAGTATAAGCTGGGGGAATTGCTGCAACAGCGAACTCAGTTGGATTTGGAAGGGGCGATCTCTTCTTATCGCGGCGCCCTACAGCTAAATCCAAATGACTTGGAAGCTTGTCGCAATCTCCTAGAGATTCAACCTCATAACAGCGATAACTTAGAAGAGAGTCAAGCTTTCCGAATTAATCCCCAACAGTTAAAATTAATTTCAGGACAGCTTCTTCAAACCGGCGGTAGCTGGCAGTTAGTCAGTAGAGAAGGAAACCAGGGGCAAGTGTCTTATGGTCCTTATATTACTTTACCCGATGGCTTATATCGAGTTATAATTGACTGTGAATTCCCCGCTCTAACTTCAGAACAAAAACGAGAAAATTCTGAAATTATTGGATTCAAACTTGATGTAGCGATGGATCAAAGCTTGGTGGTGTATCAGGAAAATATTTATACCCACCAGCAGAAACAAGAGTTTTTTATAGACCTGGTAAATGTTAAAGATTTAGAAGTTCGCTTTTGGGCGATGGGTCAATTATTTGCTGTGAATTTCATAGAATTTACCTTGGTTTATCACCCAGGGGAAGATGCCAAGGCGATTGACTATTATTTGAAAGTAGGAAATAATTGTAAAAATAATAATATGGTCAGGGCAATATATTCCTTCCAGCAGGCTTTCAAAATCAAAAAAGCAAGTGTTACAGCCTCAAGCAACAAAGAAAACATTGAAATTTATCCGCAACCTGTGGTAAGGAAACCACGTATATATGACTGTTTTCCTTTTTTTAATGAAATAGATATCTTAAAAATTAGAATAGAGGAATTAAAGGATGTAGTAGATAAATTTATTTTGGTTGAAGCGACGAAAACTCATAGTGGACAACTAAAGCCTTTATACTTTAAAGAGTTTATCCATGAGTTTGCTGAGTATCAAGATCAAATTATCCACTACATTGTGGATGATATGCCAGAAGTCCAAAACAATAATCGATGGCCTCTTGAAAATTATCAAAGGGACTGCATTGGTTTGGCTTTGATAGAACTTGAATGTCAAGACGAAGATATTATTTTAGTGAGTGATGCTGATGAGATACCGAGAAAAGACAAAATTAATGAGGCAATACAATTGCTCTCAAATAACGATTTTGTAATTTTCACCCATGATTTATATGCCCACAACTTAGATAATTTACAAAGCGAGTGGTGGTGTGGAACACTCGCTTGTAAATATAAAAATTTAAAGCAAAGAACTGCTACCCAAGTCAGACGTTCAGATGCCGGGAATTTTGCCAGCGACAGCAAAGCTGGGTACATTAATGAGTCTCGCAATTTTGGACACCCCTACATAGCTAAAGGTGGTTGGTCATTTACCTGGTTTGGAACTCCCCTATCAAATAGCTACAAAATACAAAGTTTTGCTCATGCCGAAGTAGACGATTCGGATGCAAGGGGAGTAGAAAAACTGAAGTATGATATTTGTAGACCGACTTTAGAGTTTGAAGCTTCAGGAGAGTATTACTTTGACCTAGCCGACATAGAAGGAAAGGATGTACCAGAATACTTGAAGAAAAATATCCACAGATACAGGCATTTTCTTAAGGCGAAACCTACTAACCTGACGCAGGCTTATGCTGTGCTTGAACAAAAACAGACCAAGCTACAGCAAGTTATAGATAACTACAATCAAATGTGGGAAAAAATTGTCAATCACGGAGACGCGGTATCGGTAATTAATGACTGGCGACGGTTATCTGATCTGGGAGAGGAGTCTCCCCATGATTTTTTTTTAAGTAGCTTAAAAGGAATCTGTTCTTGGTGCATTACTCCCGATCAGTTAACTCTGATTTCCGGTCAACTAATAGATGGGTCTCAAGGTAAGCAGCTAGTCAGTAATGCGGGGAATCAGGGACAGGTTTCCTATGGTCCGTACATTAGTGTGCCGGACGGAGTGTATCGAGTTAAAATTGAATTGGATCGTGAGTATTCCCAATCAAGTTTAAATTCAGTTGAAAACAGTCAAGCTCTCTGGTTCAAGTTTGATGTGGCTATAGAGCGAAGTTTGGTTATTTATGAATCAAGTATTTACTGCGGTCAAAAAGATCATGAACTTTTCATCGATTTTGTAAATGCTATAGATTTAGAAATTCGTTTTTGGTCGGTTGGTGCAGCATTTGCTGTGAATTCCATAGAGATGACTTTAATATATCAGCCTCGTAACGATGCGACCGCCACTGAATACTATTTCAATTTAGGGAAGAGCCTGCAAATAAAAGGCCAACAGCAACAGGCATTGGCTGCCTACCGCAGGGCGGCGGAACTGAACCCCCACAATTATTTAGCAAAGGCGATAGCATCTTCGAAACAACCAGAAGCTTACACGGAGTTAATCAGCAGCTTAATAAAACAGGGTTTATTGGAACAGGTAATTTCCTGCTACGACCAATTGTTCGAGAATGATTGGAACTTAGCCACTAAAGCTCACCATAATTTAGCCATAGTCCTAGCTAAAGAAGGGATGATGAATGAGGCTATAACAGTTTTCAGTAAATCTTCTAAAAAAACCTTCAATGAAAGTCTTATTTACGAAAATATATGGTTGGGATTGAACAAAATGCGTTTGCTTGATGAGGATAATCCTGATTACCCAACTGAAATTGACCGGGAAGATACATATAAATACTTTAGTCAGACCAGCCAATATAAAGCTCTTAATATCTCTGCTTTAAGTGATGAAGAGCGAAACTTTATGGAAAAAGCCGGTTTTTCCATAGCTAATCTGGAATTAATTGCAAAAGATGATATTGAGCTAGAAGAAATATACATCAACAGTTTTACTTCTAATGAACCTGTTCAACTCTCTCGGAAGGGAGGTAAGGACTTACGAGGTAACAATAGTATATATGACATTAAAAAAGGCAGATATTTTCAGCAAAGCATAGTCGAAACAGGGTACATTTATTCAGTTTGTCCTTCCACGGGAGAGGTGTTGAGAACAAATCAATCATTTGTTTATCACTACCCTCATCCAGGTACTTGGACTGGAGTTCATCCCATATATATTTATCGATTTGTGGGTGGCGAAGTATTTTATTTAGTATGTGCTACTCCTGTATTGGGAGATAAAAGTTTTATTTACTTTCCCAATCGCGAGTTAATTATTACTTTTGTTTCAGGACATGATTGTTATGCAAAAGAAGATCAAATAATTAACGCGCTCAAGGCTAACTTTGTTAGTCATTGGCAGTTAGTTAACTCCTACTTATCAACCGATATAAGAAAAGAGGTAGCTGCCGTTTTAGGTTATATGAACAATCTAGCCCATTTCGTCTGGAATGAGCTATCGGGGATTCAATATTTATATGACAATGAAACCTTAGATAAAATAGATAAGTTCTTAATCGGAAGCTTTGAGTATTTTAATTTAGGCGATACTTATCCAGAAATTCCTATAGATAAGATACTGCATCTGACCAATCCCGATAGTTTGTTTGAAACAATTTTAGCTAATAACTACTTAGCTGTATGGTCAACTGATTTAGTGATCAAAGAAGATTTAAGCAACAGACTCTATAAAGGTGCTATTGCTAAATGTTCTCCAAGTGTTTTGCAAGAAATAGAAGTAGCTAGAAAACATTTCCCCTTCGTCTGGATTGGACTGCGCGGACACTCTAGAGTATGGTTGTCTCAGATAGAAGGCCTAGCAAATATTATCAACAGTTTATCTACCATCTTTCCCGATTTGGCAGTTGTTTTTGATGGTTGGGGTCAAACTGAAAAACCCGATCCTCGTTCTGAGTTGGAGATGAAAAGAGAACAATCAATAGTGGCAGATATAGTAAAAAAAATATCGACTAATGTACCCATTTATAATTTAATAGGAGCGATGAACTGTGAAAGGGCTGTCTGGTCGAGAGTAATAGATTTTTACATATCCGCCTATGGATCTGGCTTAACATTTCCTCTCTGGATTGCCAACAAACCAGGTGTGGTTCATGGGATCATTGACTCTATATTATTAGAGAAAGGAGAGTGGTCTTCACATATCAGAGAAAATGCGGCAGCACCCCTACTAATTCCTAATGATTATCGCGATGATAATGTGAAAATAGGTTTTGCTAATTATGATGTAGATTGGCAAAAAATTAATGCTGCAGTTATCAAAGTAATGAACCAAAAACAGAAACCAATATTTTCCTTATTCAAACAGGAAAATTCCCTGGAAATATTTACGATAAAACCTGAACAATTAACTGTAGTAGGCGGAAACTTAGTTTCTACTGAGAATGGTCAGCAACTAATTAGCTGTAAAGACCATCACGGTTTAGTTTCTTATGGTCCGTATATCAGCTTACCCGATGGATTGTATGGCATCAAGATAGATGTTGAGTTTCCCGAATTAAGCAAAGACCAGCCTAATGTCGGTTTGAGACTTGATGTAGTGATCGACAAGTCAAGCGTGGTTTACGAACAGGATATTGATATTCTCTGTAATAGAGTAGAGTTTTTTCTAGACTTGATTGATGCTGTAGACTTAGAAATTCGTTTCTTTGCCCAAGGTAAAGTTTTTGCTATTAACGGTATAGGACTTGAATTGCTATATAAACCTGATGATACAAATCTGGCAAATTATTATTATTATTATTTTAATTTAGGTATAAAGTTTGAATACCAAGGGAAGTTAGAAGAAGCATTTGCCGCATATAGCAAAGTGGCGTTGCTTAACTCACCATACAAACGAGCGGCGATATCTGCTTGCCAAAACATCTCAAAAGTGCAACCAAATAGCAGAAGATATGCTAACTTAGTCTGGGATATAGCACAGCAAAACTCAATCCCAGATATCTTACAGCAAGTTTCTTGGTGGCAAGTAGGAGATATTTTTGCTCAAAATGCTTTATGGGAGAGAGCTATTCCAGCGTATCACCGTGCTATTGTGCTTGAACCCGATGTTGCAATTGCTTACGCAAAGCAGGCTGAAACCTTAGCAAAAGAAAATAAACTAGATACACAAACCGCTTGGAAAACCAAGTTTTTTACAGCTTTACTTAAGGAACCAACTTCAGACGATTTTTATGCCTGTCTTGCCCAAGTATTAATTGTTAGATGTAAGTGGCATGAAGCGATATATGCTTACCAGAAATTCCTAGAAGGTGTAGACGATACTGCTACTATAACTGATGAAATATATTTCAACTTGGGGTATGCTTTAGCACAGACTAATCAACTAGACTCTGCTGTTATTTACTACCAAAAAGCACTTCAAATTAACCCTAAAGATGCTAAAACCTACTATCATCTGGGGTTAGCAGTATACCGCCACAATCAATTTGATTTAGCGATAAAATATTACGAGAAAGCACTGCAAATTTCTCTAAAAGATTACCAAGTTTATCTAAGTTTAGCAGATTGCCTTATTCATAATAATAGGCTTGATGAAGCATCAACTTACTTGCAAGAAATAATTAACCAAAGAGATAGCAGAACATATCAAGAGGCTGTAGTAAAATTAGCCGATATTTTGGAAAAACAAGGTAAATCAGAGAAAGCTAATACTTTTGAGTCCGAAAATCAGCCGGAAGCTACTCCCGAAGGATTTTACAATACAACTCATGAGTGGGCTGTTGCCTTCAATTCCACTGAATATATTGAAATCGACTCTAGTGAAACCAACGATGTTCCTGATAAATATGGATTTATATCGACTGTTCAGCTCCCCAAAAATTTTGTTGCTATAATTCCCGGAGGTCGATATTACCAACCCTACTCATACCACGATAAAAACTATTTTATTGCTCCTGATAATAAGGTATTGCTTGATACTTACCACTCTAGTGTTATTGATGTTCAATACAATGGTAATTTCTCAGGTATGAATTTTCCACCTACCTACCACATAAAAGGTACAGTAGCAGTCATAGGAGGGTTTAGTTACAGGAACTATTATCACTGGATGATCGATATCCTACCCAAGTTGGGACTTATAGAAAAGGCAGGAATCGATCTCAGGAATGTAGATAAATTTGTTCTGTCAGAATATTCGGGTTTTCACAAAGAAACACTAGACATTTTAGGAATTCCTTCCAGTAAAATCTTAGATGTTGATAAGGGATACAATCATGTAAAAGCAGATCGGTTGATAGCGACATCCCCTGTATCTCTCTTGCGCCGAAGCAGTCTTAATTTTTTGAGAGATAGATTAATGCAATCCGTACCTAAATCCCTAGAAGACAAACCGGAAAGAATATATATTAGTCGACGTTTAGCAAGGGGCAGAAAATTTATTAATGAAAACGAAGTGATAGAATTTTTAGCCCGACTAGGTTTTATCACTATAGACGGGGAACTGCTGTCAGTAGCAGAAAAAATATCATTATTTTCTGGTGCAAAAGTTGTAGTAGGTATATGTGGTGCTGGATTGACCAACTTAGCCTTTTGTCAGCCCGGAACAAAAGTGATAGAAATTTTCCTGCCTCATATGCACTTGCCAAACTATTATCACTACTATTGGTGGTGTTGTTATCTTGGTCTTGAACATTTCTTACTCAAAGCAGAAGTTGGTTTGGGATCATCTTACTTGCGTCAACTACTTTACAATGGCGAACATACCGAAGAAGCAATTCTTAATATTGAATCACTCAAGGCTTTATTAATCTCTGCCGATATAAGATAAACTCATAACATCTCTGCCATAACGTATCACTACTATCTGTCAAGCAGTCTCTCTTTCCACCAGATAATCGTCCGATCTAAACCATTGTCTAAATCATATTCCGCTGAAAAACTAACTTCTTCTGATAAACGGGAAATATTGGCAGCAAATAAGCGAGGTTCGCTAGCAGATGTAGGAATAGTCCCTAGACTTACTAAATCTGTCTTTCCTAGTTTTGCTGCAATTTTATAAATAATTTCTTTAACAGCTACAGGCTTTCCTGAAGCTATATTAATCTCACCAGTAACATTACTTTCTACAAGTACAACAAAAGCGTTAGCCACATCTTCAACATAAAGATAATCCCGTAGTTGATTACCATCAGAACACAAAGCAGGTTCGTTTTTCAACAAAGAAAGTATAACTGATGATACTAAACGCTTAGGGTGATCGTAAGGACCATAAACATTAAAAACACGCCCCCAAGCGCTACTAAGTTTAGTGATTTCTGCATAAGCTTTTAACATTTCTTGCAAAGCATTTTTGCAAACACCGTAAACTGTATGGGGGTTTCTTGGAGTTAAAACTTCCGAACAGTAACCGTAGTTCCAATCATATTCCAAGGCGCTACCAGCCATGACAACTCGTTCCCCGCCTTGTTCTCGAAAATGTCTTAGTAATTCTAAACTAGCTTGTACCCAAAGGAAATTTTCTTCTGCTACTAAACATTTTCCCGGAATGTTGTACCAAGCAAAGTGCAGCAGGTGAGTTGGCTTGACGGTAGACACCAGATTTTTAACTTGCATGGGATCTAATAAATTCATGCTATGCCAACAGCATTTCCCGTTTACATCTGTTGAATTTAGTGGAATTTTAGAGGTGACAGCATGAACCTCAAAACCCGCAGCAGTTAAAGGTGCGATCGTGTGTCTACCAATAAAACCAGTCGCACCTGTTACTAGCACTTTTTTCATGGTTTATCAGCCTAATTTACAAAGGAAAAGCTAATTCTTCAAAAGGAGCACTCAAATAGCGTTTGTAGTTGTCGCGATCGACAATATGCAAGCGTGGTAAGTCAAACACCAACTTTCCCCCTTTCTCCAGATACTCAATCTCATCCTCAATTACTTCGCGACGGAAATGCCAGATCAAGACAAATACATAGTCAGGTTGATTGCGCCGTAGCTCTTCTTGGCTAATGATTGGAATGCGCGTACCGGGCGTAACCAAACCGTGTTTTTGAGGTTGCAAGTCACAGATAGCAACCAGGTCTTTCGGGGTAATATCACAAAAATTCAGTACAATATTTCCCTTTGTCGATGCTCCATAGCCATAGACTTTTTTGCCAGCAGCGCGGGTGAGACTGAAAAAATTACGCACTTCATCACGATGCTGAAGAACGCGATTGCGGAAACGATCAAAAGGAGCTATTGTGCTAAGTGGCTCCTCATAATCAAGGAGCTTCTTAATATTGTGATGGTTAGGCTCCCTCGGACTATCATCCCGGGCTGCAATGAGGTAAAAACTACCACCATTGATATCATTCAAGCTCACATCCAGTATTTTGATACCAGCACGTTCCGCCATCCAAAAGATTTGGCGCAAACCCATATAGGTTATGTGTTCGTGACAAACTTGATCGTAGGTCAGGTTAGTCAACATCATCGGCATATACGACAACTCAAAACCCCATACCCCGTCTTGAGCCAGTATGGAGTGAATTTGACGCATGAAGCCTACTGGGTCTTCCAGGTCGTAAAACATCGCAATTGAAGTGATTATGCGACATTTACGCTCTCCAATGATGCTACGCAAGCGATCCGCCGAAAAGAAATCATAAATAACCTGAATATCAGGATCGAAATTATCAGCGAATTTTTCACTGGATGGGTCCATCCCAACTCGAACCAGCCCAAGGTTCCGATACAAATTCAGCACAGTGCCATCATTGCAACCGATATCTAATACGATGTCGCCATCCTTCGGCTGTACAAGTTCGAGCAGGTGTTTAATCTTTGACTCTAGGTGACTACGCATCGTGCGACTGGTGGACGAACGGTAGCCATAAGTCGTCCCGTACATTTCCGATACATTAGCGGTATGCTTGAATTGTAGCATCCGACAAATATCACTTGAATCATCGCCGTCACACAGAACTAGATCGAGAGGCGAAATCGATGGATTAGGGGAATCTACGGCTGGAAAAACACTGCTGAGGCATTGCTCGCCAAGATTTAAAACAGGGGTGAGATTTTCGTTGCCACAAATTCGACATTTAGTAATTTCTTTAACTGTGCCGGGGACTGAGTGCGTCATATGGTTCTCCAAAGTGAAAATATTCAAGCGGTTGAGTGAGTTGGTTGATTAAGTTAATACTCTTGTCTGCCAATCAATAGCTTAGCATCATCAGTCTCTCGTAACTGCCTCTACTCTAACATCTCTGTTAGGAATGAAAAACTAGAGAATTGATAGTTGCGAGCGACTGTCGAAAGTTACTAACGCCCATACCACTAAAAACCTCTAGCTTTACCAGATATATTGCTGGCCAGTATACTTGCAGTTCATCTAGTTGTGAAGATATCTCTTGTGAAACAAAACTAGCTCAGCAAGGCACAGCAGTTCTATCCCTGCTTAATCAATGCCAATGTTGGGCTGTCAACGTTGAGAAATTTATCGTACCATTGAATGGCCTCGCGCAGTCCTTCTTCAAGAGAATACTGGGGTTTCCAATGCAACAGCCTGCGTGCCTTCTCTGCTGAAAGATACTGATGCTTGATTTCATTTTTAGCCTGATTCAAAATAATTGGCTCCAAATGACTCTTATCCATCAATTCCAAAATCTTACGCACCATTTCCAGCACCGGGATTTGCAGCTCATTACTGAAATTAAACGCTTCTCCCCATATTTCTCGTCTGTCCATCTGCTCAGCTAGATGCAAATAAGCTAAAACCCCATCTTTCACATAGAAATAGTCTCGGATATAACTGCCATCGCTGCGGAGTACCACTTGCTTGTCCCGCAAAGTTGACCGAATTGTATCGGGTACTATACGATTAAAATTTAAGTCTCCACCACCGTAAAAATTGCCACAGCGGGTTACGCATACTGGCATCCTGTAGCTGACATAATAAGTCCGACAAATCAAATCTGCACAACTTTTAGAAACATCATAGGGGTGCTCTCCTTGCAGGGGTGTTGTCTCGTCGTAGGGCAGCACCAACTGATCTCCATAAGCTTTGTCGCTAGAGGCCACAACAACTCGACTGACACCCCCAATTTGGCGGCAGGCTTCTAGCAGGTTCCAAGTACCTTTAATATTTGTCTCGAAAGTCTCTAGCGGATCTCGGTTACCAACACCCACAATAGATTGAGCAGCCAAGTGAAATACCGTGTCTACTTCATACTCATTGATCGCTCGTTTTAGGGTTTGTAAATCTTGTACGCACCCGCGCACTATGTTAATTTGCTGATGCCAGTCTTCTGTATAAAGTCTGGATTTTGGCACCCAGTCTCTGACTAATCCAGTTACCCTTGCCCCCCGTTGCACTAATTCAGCTACTAACCAGCTACCCAAAAGGCCAGTGCAACCTGTCACCAATACCGATCGATCGCGCCAAAACTCACTCATTCCCACACCCTCCAAGGAGCCTCTCCATTATCCCAAAGTTCATTCAAATATTTATACTCGCGGTAAGTATCCATCGCAAAGAAGAAACCTTCGTGGCGGTAAGCCATCAATTGACCTTCTCCCGCTAAGCGCTGTAACGGCTCTTGCTCTAAAAGACAATCATCCCCGTCTAAATGGTCAAATATGCTGCGGTGAAGTACCAACCATCCCGCACTAGCCCAGCCATCTATTTGAGGTTTTTCGGTGAATTCCAGAACTTGGCCTTGGTTGTTCACATCTAAAATACCATATCGGGATATTGGACGAACTGTACTAACAGTTGCCAGCTTACCATGAGCCTTATGAAAATTCACCAAAGCTCCAATATCGATATCAGCAACTCCATCACCGTATGTCACCATAAAGGTATCCTCGGCAATGTATTTCTCCACACGTTTCACCCGCCCCCCAGTCATAGTGTTCGAGCCAGTTTCCGCCAGTGTCACCTTAAAATCTTGCTCGCGATGCTCCTCGTGATAAGTAATGCAATTCTGGCGACCCAAGCAAATAGTAAAATCATTATTCATAGCTTCATAATTCAGGAAATACTCCTTAATCATGTTGCCGCGATAGCCCAAACACACAATAAAGTCCCGGAAACCGTAATGGGCATAGGTCTTCATAATGTGCCAGAGAATCGGATGCCCCCCCACATCTACTAGGGGCTTGGGACGAAATTCTGTTTCTTCTCGGAGACGTGTCCCCAAACCGCCGGCTAATATAACTACTTGCATTGTTTCACAGCTTTAAACGTCATCAACTCATCTTTATTCAAAGTGGGCTCGTGAAATTGTAGTGTATGGAAGAAGAATGGCTACCCGCTACGCCACTTAAAAATAATCGTCTCCTCAGCCTGTTTAAATTCTATATCAAATAAATCAAAAACTACTTCCCTCCCTAAAAGAACCTCTTGACAAAAATCAGTTTGTGCCCAAGCTACAGGGGCAGTAAAAATATGACCATCCAACTCCATTTCAATATCTCGCAACAGATATTCAATACTGCCACCAACTCCCTCTGCTTTACTGATACTCTCTCCAGCAGTTCTACTACAACCCAAATCTTCACCAAGCTGCTTAGTGATTAAGCTGAGTTCAGCTCCCGAATCCACCAGCATTTCGACTCTTGCCGAGTTCTGAACTTTTAGATGCAGTTCATATCTGGGCTGCCAATCGTGAGATTTTAATGCCCTCATTCTGACAGGATAAAACCTAACAGGCTCAATAAACTCGCTTTCAAATATGCGACCGATCACATAACTTAAATTAGGTGTATCAGGGGGAATCCCGTCCTTCATTTTTCGATAATCCCGATCGCAACTAATCACCCCTCGGTTAGTATAAGCGATCCACTGACCCCGATATTTCTTCAACTCCCGGCGATTGGCTTTATACCACTCCTTAGCCGTTGCATATTCTCCTTCCATATTTTCACCCCATACTTTTCCCTCAAACCATCCTCGCCTCCACCATCATCCGCACCACATCGGGCATCTTATACTTCGCCTCCCACCCTAACTTTTGCTTCGCCTTACCCGGATTTCCCCTCCCAACTGCAATCTCCGTCGGTCTGTAGAGACTCGCATCCGTTACTAAATGTTCCTGCCAATCCAAACCCGCAGCAACAAACGCTGTCTGCACAAACTCCTCCAAAGGATAGCTTACACCCGTGGCAATTACATAATCGTCCGGTTCTTCCTGCTGCAACATCAAATACATCGCCTCCACATATTCCGGTGCCCAACCCCAGTCCCGCTGCACAGAAATATTTCCCAAATGCAGTTTTTCGGAACTACCCGCAGCAATTCGGCACACAACAGATACAATCTTTTGCGTTACAAACCTCTCCGGGCGCAGCGACGACTCGTGATTGAACAGAATACCAGAGCACGCAAACAAATTGTACGCTTCCCGATAATTTGCTACTTCCCAAAATGCGGTTGCTTTCGCTACCGCGTAAGGACTTCTGGGGCGAAAAGGCGTATTTTCATCGGCTGGATTGCCTCGGGTATCCCCAAAACATTCGCTGGAACTGGCGTTGTAAAGTTTGATTTTCCCGCCTGTAAACCGAATTGCTTCTAACAGATTCAATGTGCCTGTGGCAATGCTTTCGAGGGTTTCTACGGGCTGTTCAAAAGACAGACCGACGGAACTTTGACCTGCTAGATTGTACACCTCATCTGGCTCTATTTTGGCAAGCACTTGCAAGACGCTGCGAAAATCGTTGAGAGACATGGATTCTAGTTTTACTCTGTCTCGGATGCCCAAACGGGCCAGGTTTCCGAAACTAGACATTTGGGCGTCCCTGGAGGTGCCGCAAACTTCATAACCTCGATCTAGTAACAGTTTAGCTAAATAAGCTCCGTCCTGACCTGATATACCACTAATTAACGCTTTTTTCATATAAACTATTTACTTTGATGATTCGGCGGTTGAAACCGATCCTACACAAACAAAATCTGCCTCCGCAGACTAAGAAGTAGGTTGGGTTTGCTATCGTTCAACCCAACTTACATATTTTGGATTTTACTTAAGCTGACTGTCGGCCACTCCCTAGTCCGCCAGGGAATGAATTCCCTGTCTAATAGCTAAAGTCCTCTTAAGAGGACTAATGAGTTTAAAAGTCTTCTTCTGACTTTTTTTAAGAAGACTAATAAGTTTAAAAGTCTTCTTCTCAGTCCTCTTAAGAGGACTTTAGCTTTGAGGCAGGGGTTTCAACCCCTGCCGGACGGCTGGACTGCCGGAAAGAAGTCAGGGATCTAACCTTCCCAACGTTCGGCGACCAATTCAGCCAAGTCAACCACCCGCTGACTGTAGCCCCACTCATTGTCGTACCAAGCCAAAACCTTCACCATGTCGCCATCCATCACCAGCGTCAAGCTGGAATCCAGAATCGAAGAAGCATCACTTCCGCGATAGTCGCATGAAACTAAAGGCAAATCGTTGTACTCCAAAATCCCTTTCATGGAGCCTTCGGCGGCTTCTTTGAACACTTGATTTACTTGCTCGGTAAAAGTCTTTTTCTCTACCTGAGCCACAAAATCAACTACCGACACATTAGGAGTCGGGACGCGCATGGCGATACCATTTAACTTGCCCTTCAATTCTGGAATCACCAAAGCCACAGCTTGTGCTGCTCCGGTAGAAGTCGGCACAATATTCATTGCTGCCGCCCGGGCCCGCCGCAAGTCGCGGTGGCTAGCATCCAGCAAGCGCTGGTCGCCAGTATAGCTGTGGGTAGTGGTCATCATGCCTTTGACGATGCCAAAATTTTCGTGCAGCACTTTCAGTACAGGAGCCAGACAGTTGGTAGTACAGCTAGCATTGCTGATGACTGTGTAGTCACTGTGCTTGTAGTTGTGGTGGTTGACTCCCATCACATAAGTGCCAACTTCAGAACCCTTGCCGGGAGCGGTAATTAGCACTTTTTTAGCGCCGGCAGTGATATGCTTCGATGCACCAGCTTGGTCAACGAAGACGCCGGTTGATTCAATAATCAGATCAATACCCCAATCTTTCCAAGGCAAGTTTAGCGGGTTGCGATCGCTCACGCATTTAACTGTCTTCCCATTTAGGGTAATGGAATTTTCATCCGCACTGATGTCCACATTCTTCAACGTTCCCATCATGGAATCGTATCTGAGCAAGTGAGCATTACTTCTGGGATCGGAAGTGTCATTAATAGCTACCAACTCTAGCTGGCTGTTTTCTCTGCCCAGCCAGCAGCGCGCAAAACTGCGCCCGATACGTCCAAAACCATTGATCGCGACTCGAATCACTTTAGTACCTCCTAACGATGGCAGCCCCTAGCTCAGGCTTAAATTTTGGAAAAATTTAAGAATTGACTTTTGACATTCTCACCGGACTAAAGCCACGGTGATTCCCAAACCTCACGATTTGAGTTTCTGCTTCATCGCAACTGCCTCCACCCACAAGGAGTTTTCTGGTCTTATGTTCGCTCCACAGACTAACCCCGCTAGCCCAGCGGTTTTTATGCGTCGAATACCTAAAAGGAATTCTTATCTGTTGTTTTGATTCCAGGGATGTTTACCATTGCCCTATCCTCTTTTCCCGGTCTACCGATTTGTCTGCGCCGCCAGTTGTACTGGACTTCGCTCGTTAGGCTGTCTGAATCCATCGTCGCGGGTGGGTCATTGACCAAACTATAGTTTAATATAAAGCGGTCTTAAAACGACGGGGTTTCCGCCCACCTTTCTGATGACACCAGATCATATCGCAAAGCTCGATCCTTTCTAACTTTTTGTGTTTATCAAAAAACCTGAACTTTTCTAGAAGGCTGAAATTGCAAGGCAGAAGGCATTAGGCTTTCTGCTGCTGCTTACTGATGTTACAAAGTAAACGATTTCTTAGAATATTCGGGTAAATCATTGTAGAACCTGGTAATATGGTTGGAAAACGCAAAAATACCCCCTAGCGATGACCAGATATGTCACACCACGAGAAGCTTGCAAAATCTTGCAAGTCTCAGACAAAACCCTTAGAAACTGGGAACTTGTCGGCAAAATATCAGCAATCAGAACTCCCTCTAACCAGCGACGCTATGATATCGACAGCGTTCTCGGAACCGGACATGACCGAGTTACAGCCATCTACGCCAGGGTCAGCAGCTACAAACAGCGCGAAGACCTTGATAGGCAAGTCAGTTACCTCCAAAGCCTCTATCCGCAAGCTAAAGTCTTTAAAGACATCGGAGGCGGACTCAACTTCAAAAGAAAAGCGCTTCTTGCCCTTCTGGGACAAGTCATGTCAGGAGATATCTCAGCAGTTGTGGTCGGACACCAAGACAGACTGTGCCGGTTTGGTGGCGACCTTATCAAATGGATCTGCGAGCAAAACAATTGCCAACTCATGGTTCTCAGCAGAAACGAGTTGTCTCCAGAACGAGAAATGGTTGAAGATGTGCGACATGAAGTCGTGCGATTAGTGGAATCTGTTCCACAAGAACTGAGGAGCCTTCTTCTCCAGGAAATTCTTTCTTCCTGTTCCCATGTAAAAGGGTCATAGAGACCCCGCCAGTGTTCAGAGTAAGTAATGAAATGGGCATTAAGCAAGGCACAGAAGCTTAATATACTCTTAGCCTAAAAGGGTAAATCAAGCGAGGGAAAGTCTCATGAGGGTTAACGAAAGTGAATCTTCCTAAGTTCCGTTATCCATTAAGATGTGAAATCAGGCTGATACACATCAACCAAAAGGTAAGTAGAGCGGTAGTTAGATGTCTTCAATAACTACGGAAGAACTAAGCCTCTACCGGAATATAGAAGGAACCCAAATGAGACGGATGTTCAACGCACGAAACATGGTAAGCCCTATGGGTTCTCATCCTTATGAGTAAACCAACCGCAAGGAAGGTGAAAACCTAGAGGGTAAAGGAGGTTGGAGAAAGCAAACGCTCTTGTGTAATGCAAGAGATAAGGGTTCAAAATTTGCCCCGAATCGAAAGATTGCAAACTTCCAACTGGTCTTAAACGATAAAACACTGTAAAGAATCCAAACCAAGATGGAAGATAGAACCAGTAATGGTATCGGAATCACGGAACTCAATTCAGAATGGGCAAACCTTAACTGGAAGTCCATTAAGAAGAATGTTAGGAAACTAAGACAGCGAATTTATCGGGCAACCCAGAACAAAGAGTGGAATAAGGTTAGAAACCTTATGAAACTTATGCTACGGAGTTATTCTAACCTGCAATTGTCTGTAAGACGAGTTACTCAGGAGAATCGGGGGAAGGGAACGCCAGGTATTGATGACCAGACAATTCTTAACCCAGCACAAAGAATACAACTAATCCAAGAAATGGGAAATTATACTCCTTGGAAGGCAATTCCAACCAAAAGAGTTTACATACCTAAATCCGACGGTAAGAAAAGACCTTTGGGCATTCCGACTATCAAAGACCGAGTATTACAGGCAATAGTTAAAAACTCTTACGAGCCGCATTTTGAATCTAAGTTTGAAGCTAATTCGTATGGCTTTAGACCAGGTAGAAGTACCAATGACGCAATAGAGCAATGCTTCAGTCGTCTACAAAAAGGTAAAGACACATGGGTTCTTGATGCCGATATCAAAGGAGCTTTTGACAACATTAACCACGACTTCATCCTCGACGCAATCAAAGAGCTTCCAGGAAAAGAGCTAATTAAACAATGGTTAAAGGCAGGTTACGTTGAAGCTGAGGTATTCAACCCTACAACTAGCGGAACCCCCCAAGGTGGCATAATAAGCCCCCTACTGGCGAACATTGCACTAGACGGATTGGATAAGCTTCTTACGAAGTACACAAAAATATCCACCCAAATCCGAAAAAGTGGTAAGAGACAGGGGCAGCAAGAGAACGTAAAATCACCAAAATACGGATTTATCCGATATGCTGATGATTTTCTAATCACCGCTAGAACCGAGGAAGATATTAAAGCAGTAGTGCCTATAGTCGAGGACTGGTTGAAAGAAAGAGGACTGACTTTAAACCAAGACAAAACCACTATCGCCGAGATAGGTACAGGAATTAACTTTCTTGGGTTTAATCTACGACAGTATAAAGGAAAACTATTAACCAAGCCTCAAAAGGAAAAAGTTTTAGCATTCCTTCAAGAACTGCGTGACTGGTTGAGAGTAAATAAAAGCCTTCCACAAGATGTCGTAATAACACATCTCAATCAACAGCTAATCGGATGGGCTAACTACTACAGAGCGGGGGTGAGTAAAGAAACATTCTCTTACGTTGACCACATGGTTCACAAAATGCTGTGGGCATGGGCAATCAGGAGACACCTGAAAAAGGGTAAAGAGTGGGTGAAGAATAAATACTTCCGCGAATTAAAAGGGAAGGAATGGAACTTCACAACGGGAGCATGTCACTTTTGCAATAAGTATTTATACTTGTGCAGTTTTTGGCGGTCTACCAATTAAGCCATTTAAGTA